>JAKATV010000277.1 GCA_021818565.1 Planctomycetota bacterium | reverse complement strand
CCGCGAAGTGGAAAATCTGCCCCGGCTTATTCCGCAGGCCGCCGCCGCTCTGTCCGACCGGGGCTGGAATTGGGAAATTATTGTCATTGATGATAATTCACCGGATGGAACACGCGAGATGCTGGCACAATTATCCAGCCAATGGCCGCAACTGCGCTATCGGATCCGGGAGAACCAGCGCGGCCTGTCATCCGCGGTTCTCACCGGGCTGGCCATGGCACACTATGATTATCTGCTGGTGATGGATGCCGACTTAAGCCACCCGCCGGAATCCATCCCGGCGCTGATTGAGCCGCTGCTGGAAAACAAGGCTGATTTTACCATCGGTTCACGTTATGTTGCCGGCGGAAAAACCGAAGACTGGGGACGCTTCCGATGGATCAATAGCGCGGTGGCGACGCTGTTAAGCCGGCCCTTTACCAAATCCGTGCGCGATCCGATGGCCGGGTTCTTTGCCCTGCCCCGCCGCCTTTATCTTGCCGCCGACGAACTCAATCCCATCGGCTATAAAATTGGTCTGGAACTTATTGTCAAATGCCATGTCACACAGGTGCTGGAAGTTCCCATTGTGTTTCGCAACCGATTGCACGGTGAAAGTAAACTAACCATCAAGGAACAGTTTAGATATCTCGAACACTTGTCACGGCTTTATGACTTCCGGTTCCCTAAAGCGGCACCGCGTATAAAATTCCTGATTGCGGCCGCCTGCGGGTCTGTCGCTTGTGTTGGCCTTTATTATGCGGCCTCCGCCACGGGGGCAGCGTTCCTGCCGGCGCTGACGGCGGGATTATTGGCGATGATTGCCGTAACGCTGCTGTTTTTTATTCGTTATGTTCGCGCGCAGAAAACCGATACGGCCATGCGCTATCCCTATTTGGAGTTTACCATTATAAGCATGGTCGAGTTGGTCGCCGGCCTGCTGTGCGGTCAGTTCGCGAGCGCCCACACGGGGCGCTTTCCCGCGATATTATGCGCCCTGGCCGCATTGCTGATTTCCCGATACCTCATGCGCAAAGCGTTACGTCACGATCTTCGCGGCCTGCGGCATCCGCAGTCATAATCAACCGGCAACCTATACCGGCCCCTCGTCCGGAATAGACTTTCTGTCATAATTAATAAGCTGTCTGTCACTTGAAAACTGGAGTCATTCGATATGAAAATTACACGGCGTTTGGCAACAGCGTTACGGGCACTTGGGCCTCGTTATGTGCCCTTGCCACAGAACCATTAAGCTAAGCAGCAAACACCATTGATGACGGATGGTGAAGCGTTGTCGGCGGGCTTTGGTGAGTCCCGCATGGACCGGAGAAATCACATGAAATCCTATTGTGCACTGGTGTTGCTTTTGATGCTGTTTTTTGCCCGGGCATCCGCCGCTGCGCAAGAGGTGAATACCGTGCATGTTGGAAATCCTCAAAACGCCGCCGCTTTGGGTAAGCAGGTGCAACAAGCGTATCAGAACGGCGCGCGGATGATAATGATCAATCCTGGCATTTATCACTTGCCCGCGATTGGTCGGCCCACGTTCAACCTTGAGGGCTGGAAAAATGCCACCATAAGCGCCTATCACGTTACGCTGGTTATGCGGGTAAAAAATGCCGGCAACTGTTTCGAGTTGGCGCATTGCCGAAACGTCCGCATCGAAGGGCCGTTGATTTCGCAAACACAACTTACGTTCTACCAAGGCCGCGTAATGTCCGCCGGATATATCTATCCAATGGGCGAAAAATTGCGCTATTGAGAATAACGCGATGACCGGCCCCAAACAGCCCGCATTTCCCGGTGAGCAATCGCATGCGTCCATTGTCATTAAGAATTCACATGCGATTGCTGTCAGCGGCAACCATGTGACCAACCCGGATCGGTACGCAAAGCCGTTAATTGACCGCTAAATCAGACCACAGGCTTCCTTGGACTTTATATCGTATCCCGGCCACGCGTCACACCAGTTTTCTGGCGGCGGCGATGATGGCGGCGGCGTCGATGCCGGCGGCGGCTAGTAACTCGGTCGGCGTGCCTGATCCCGGCATGTGCCGCACGGCAAGTTTCACCACGGTCGGGTGCGAGGCACGTGACTGGGCGAAGGCTTCAAGTACGGCATCTCCCAGCCCGCCTTCAATCCAGTGATCTTCCGCAACGATAATTTTATTACCGGCTTCATCGGCGGCCTGATGCAGCGTTTGCACATCCACGGGCTTGACCGAATAAAGATCAATGAGCCGCGCGTTGATACCTTCTTTGGCCAATGCGTCGCAGGCTTTCATGGATTCATGCAACGTAATTCCCGCGGCAACAATGGTCAGCTTGTCCTGCGAGGATTTTCTTACCACCCGGCTGCCGCCGATTTTGAATTCTTCGTCCGGGGCATAAATGACCGGCAATTTTTCACGCGTGGTACGCATGTAGGAAATGCCTGACTGTTTGCACATCAGGGCGGTGAGTTTTGCGGTCTGATTGGCATCGCTGGGATACAGCACGGTACTTTCAAACACCGCCCGCATCATGGCAATATCTTCCAGTGCCATTTGTGATGGGCCGTCCTGTCCGATGCTCACACCGGCATGAGAACCCACCAGACGGATCGTGGCATTAGAAATAGCGGCCATGCGGATTTGGTCGTACGCACGGGTGAAAAATGCGGCAAATGTGGAGGCAAACGCCTTTTTGCCCAGCACCCCAAAACCCGTGGCCACCGACACCATGACTTGTTCTGAAATAAACATTTCAAAGAACCGGTGCGGGTGGGCTTTCTTAAATTCATCCGCATGGGTGGAATTGGATACTTCCGCATCCACGACAATCATGTCCAGATCATGATTGCCCAGGGCGGCGAGGGCATCGCCATAGGCTTTGCGTGCCGCTTCTTTCGAGCCTAGCGGGTATGCGGGCAATTTTAACGGCAATGCTTCACCGTCGCGCGCGGGTTTTTTGTCTTCCGGCTTGGCCACGTTGAATATCAGATTGGTGCTCTGGCCTAATTCCGCCAGGGCTTTCTTTTCTTCATCCACTGACAGCGCCTTGCCGTGCCAGCCATCTTTGTTGGCCAGGAAAGAAACGCCCTCGCCTTTTTCCGTCCGGGCGATCAGGCAGGTGGGTTTGTCGGTTTGCGAAAGCGCTTCACGGTAAGCCGCCTGAATGGATGGCAAGTCATGGCCATTAAGTTCAATAGCGTGCCAACCGAAGGCTTTCACCCGTGCGGCATATTCCGCACTGTTCCATCCCAAATCTGTTTCACCGCGCTGGCCCAGTCGATTCATATCCAAAATGGCGATGAGATTATTGAGCTTATAGTAAGACGCCTTATCAAACGCCTCCCACACGGAACCTTCTGCCATTTCGCTGTCGCCCAGGAGCACCCACACGCGATAAGGCAACTTATCTACATATTTTCCATTAAGCGCCATACCCACGCCGTTGCCGATTCCCTGCCCCAGAGACCCGGTGGCAACATCGACCCATTTAAGGACATGCGGATTTGGATGCCCCTGTAAATTGCTGTCAATTTTGCGCAAACGCAGCAATTCAGCATCACTTACCACCCCCGCCGCTTTGTACATGGAATACAGCAAGGGACACGCGTGGCCCTTGGAAAAAATCAAGCGGTCATTGTTGGGGGCGTGCGGATTGCTCCAGTCATAACGTAAATGTTCCACCATCAGCACGGCCATGAGATCAGCGGCGGACATGGAAGATGTCGGATGCCCCGACCCTGCCGCCGTGGTGCAACGAATGGAATCAATACGAAGTTGCGTCGCCAATGATTTCAAGCTATCGATGGAAGTTTTACCCGAAGCGCTTAACGTTTGTGTCATAACTAAATCCTCACAACAATGACCAGCACATAAGTGTACACAGAATCCAGGATTCCGCCAAATGGGGCGAACATCATTTAGGTTAAGTGGGGTGCGTGACAGTTTAC
>JAKATV010000019.1 GCA_021818565.1 Planctomycetota bacterium | reverse complement strand
GGCCAATGGAGCAAGGCTGCCGCGATTTATAAAACATTCACTTCAGCCCCCGCCGGTTCCATTGACAAATCATTTGCACCTTTGGCGCAGTATCGCTTAGATCACTTAAAACAGTGGGCGCAGCCCGTTCTGGTTGGCCCCCCACAAACCCAGCCCGTGGCAACCCAACCATCAGCCGCGCCAACGGCAAAACCGATCGCTCCCGCCCCGGCGAAATAGCCGCGATTGGCCCCCGGGATGCAGGGACGGTGCGCGGATATGGAATTAGCTTGATGTGGCAGCGTCAAGTTGGCCGCGGAATGCATCTTGGCGGGCCGCAGCGGCGCGAGGTTCCAAGACCAACCATTCGCATAGCGCCGGCATTTGTGCCATCGATTTTGCCGCCTGCCCGGGAATCGTGCCACGCCCGATGGTTCGTGCACGGGTAATGCCATTTGCAATACCGTAGGCTCTTCGCCTAATATGAAGATAGCTGGAGGCCTTGGCGCATGGCGCATTTGGCTTATTTGAGAGATACAGACGTTTTGTACACAAGGCTGCCTGATATTTTATGAGCACGCTTACTGAAGTTCCCCCCTCGGCCATCAGCTCGCAAGCAATTTGCCGCCCCGCCATACAGGCGTCTTTTTTATCAGACCTTATGGAATTGGCCAAAATTCGCCTTACGGGCATGGTTGTTATTACCACCATGGTCGGGTTCTGGCTGGGCGGGGCCGCCGGTTTAGGGTGGCTTAAGTTGCTTTGGGTGGCGGCCGGCACATGGATACTGGCGGCCAGCGCCGCAGCGCTGAATCAAGTATTTGAAATATCGCGCGATGCGCTAATGCCGCGCACCGCCAACCGCCCCCTGCCCGCCGGCCGGCTGTCGCCCTCCACAGCGATGATTTTTGCCACGTTTACCGCGGGATTCGGGATGGCCGTACTCTGGCTGGGAACCAATGAACTTACGGCTCTTCTGGGACTGGCGAACCTGGTTATTTATGCATTCATCTATACACCTATGAAACGCGTCTCCACGCTTAACACGCTGGTGGGAGCGATTTGCGGTGGAATTCCGCCCGTTATGGGCTATACGGCGGCCACCGGATCCGCCGCGCCGGCCGCGATTGCTCTGGGTGTTTTGCTATGCGTTTGGCAGATTCCGCATTTTCTCGCCCTGGCATGGTTATATCGGGATCAATATGAACTGGCGGGATTCAAAATGCTGCCCGTGATCGACAAATCCGGCCGGCTTACCTGCCGCATGATATTGCTTTACAGCGTGCTATTGATCCCGGCGGCGCTGGCGGAAACCGTGTTGGGCGGGGCGGGCGTGTGGTACGCGGTATCTGCCGTCCTGCTGGGCGCTGTGATGATATTTCTGGCAACGCTATTATTGCGGGACCCCAGCCGCAACGGAGCGCGTAAGGTTTTTCTGGCCAGTGTGATTTATTTGCCCCTGTTGCTTATGGCCATGGTGGCTGATACGCGGCCTGGAGCGACGGCAACAATCCGCCCCTCCATCCATTTTTTGGTTGGCACCGGCGCAGGCTCCCGTGGTGTTTCCGGCGCAGCCGGCACCGCGAAGTGAAAATGGGCCATGCAAAAGCCGGCGGGCGCATCGGGCAACATTGAAAACGTAAAGTGTGGCCATGAAAAACAAATTCACCGCATTTTTTTCCTCGGGATTATGGGTGATTGTCCTGCTGGCTTTGACCACGGTGGGCCTGGCCTTTAAGGAAATTATTATCCCGCTGGCCAACGGTGATTTTACCCACACCATCGGCGACGGCGTGCATGTCGCGAGCTATGATTTTAATCTTCAGGGACTGACCAATCGCAAATTGCTGGTGGCGTCGGGCAACAGTAAAGACGGTCTGAATGCCTTAAACCGGCCCCATCTATTAACTCCGGCGCAGGTCAGTAAAATTAACGATGCGCGGCGCGACGCCGGGGGATTTATCCAAGGTCCGGATCGCGTGGTCGGGGTCGTGATTCACGGGCAGGCCAGAGCCTATCCGTTACCCATGATGAACTGGCATGAAATCTGCAATGACCGTCTGGGCGGCAAAGCCATCGCGGTAATCTGGGATGGTTTTTGCGACACCGCCATGGTGGTAAGCCGCAAAGTTAATGGTCAAATTCTCCGTTTCGGCTACAGTGGCCTGGTATACAATGGCAATGCCCTTATTTATGACTATCAGCCCAAAGTGGCGGATGAAAGCCTTTTCAGCCCGATCGCGGGGCGGGCCATCGCCGGCCCGATGGCCATGCAACACGTCCGGTTAAAGCCACTGCCCTGTCAGGTGGTCACGTGGCGAAATTGGAAAAGCATGTATCCCCAAACCACGATGATCGCCGGCATCAAGACACTTTATGCGGCCTATCGCAAAGATGTTTACGGCCCCTATGATCACAGCCCGGCAGGCCCGCAGTATCCAGTGGCCCCCCTTTGGAGTCACCACTTTCCGAAACTCAAATCCAGACTGATTCTGTTGCGGATAAAACAACATTGGAGGCCGCTGGCATTTTCGACTCTTTTCTCCCGGGAAAATCGTGCCGGAGTTGTGCACCTGCGTCTGGCGGGCTTGCCGGTGGTATTGCAATGTTTTAAAGAGCCGCAATGGCGGACTGTAACCGTGATTTCTCCGCGGCATATTCCGGCGGCGTACGGATTTTTATTTGCCTGGTACGCCCAGCATCCGCAGGATTTTAACGGTAAATTCCGGCAGCGGGGGACTGAAAAGCGAGCTGAAAATCATTGACTTTTATCCGCCGGGCCGATACTCTCTTGGATTCTCTGGAGAGATGGCCGAGCGGCTGAAGGCGCCGGTTTGCTAAACCGGTGTACGGGTTACAACCTGTACCGCGGGTTCGAATCCCGCTCTCTCCGTTAAACTCCATAGCGCGATTAAAAAACCTTGTTTCACAAGGGTTTTTACGTTTCAACCGGGCTGCACGTTCAGGCGCTGTCCCAAAACTGTCCCAATCCGATGCTGGCGGTCATCCATTCCAAATTCATCAAATTCACGATTTTATGGTGTATTTGTGTTCCGAAAGGCCAAAGGCCGCCCACCGATACCCATTATTTTGTGCCAACATTTACATATTTTCCAAAAATGTCGAAAGATCGATTGATGATTTGCCATGGTGGCAAGTTTCTTAGGAGATACTTTATGTTTCATAATGAAAAATCAACGTCCCTCGCCCCCAGCAATGGCACTGCAACAACCAAATCTGTGGTTTCCACGCCGCGATTGGACAAACCTGTAACCATGCAGGAAGTGCAGGATGCCTGCAAAATGTGGAATCTACCCATGATTCTATCACTCAAGGAGGCGGCGGAAGTTATCAAAATTCAACCCTCGACCCTCAAGCGGAAGGTCAGCGAAGGTTCTTTCAAGGGGTGTGTATCGCGGGGAAAGCCACTTCGGTTTTGGTCGTTACGTCTAATCCACCAAGTAATGTCACAGGCCGGATGAACGGGGGGGTACATTCATGAAGTTCATAGATCGTTGCGTCGTCGAAGGAACTGATCCCACAGTCTATATTGGGCACCGGACTTATCGTAAGCCCAATGGGGCGGAGGCGGTAAGTCGTACCTGGTATGCGGAATATTGCCACCATGGTGGTCGGGAATATGAGGCCTTAGGCGAACGAAACAAACAAGCGGCCATTCGTAAAGTCCATCAGATAATGGATCGGCTCGAACGCGGTGAAGCCAAACCCATAACCCATCGGTTGGAATGGACTGAATTACGTGATAAGTATATGACGTTCCAAAGGAACCGTAACCGGCGTCCGACCACCTTGCGTAAGTACGGAACTGGGTTGGACCGCCTGCTGGAATTCACAGCAGGGCAGAATATTCGTTATCCTGAACAATTTACACTGGATCATTTCTGGGCTTATTCCCAATGGCTAGGTGAAGCGCACCAAGCTGGCGAGAAGACCATTTACGACTATC
>JAKATV010000289.1 GCA_021818565.1 Planctomycetota bacterium | reverse complement strand
GGAATTACGCAACGGCGTGGCAAAGCCTTCACCCTCACGGATGGCGTCATGGACTCTTTGCATGGCTTTTTCAAACATTTTGTTGCCACAGGTGTCGCGGGTAATGTTAATGGCTTCCAGAATCGGCACGCCGGCGGCCAACAGGGTGCCCAGCGTACGGGTAAACCGGGCAACAGTTCCCTTGGAAACAATTTTGCCCATCACCGGGATACGGAGTTTGATCCAATCCAGGGCGGTGCGGCCCGGGCCGGTTTTACCGATCATTTTCAACAGGAACCAGATCGCAAAGGGAGAACCCAAAATATAGGCCCAGCCATATTCCTTGGCCACCCAGTGCGAGAAGTTCATGAGCATGATGGTAATTTGCGGCAGACCGGTCTTAAACGACGCGAACAATTTTTTGAATTTTGGAATAACGAAAATCATAATGCCGGTCACCATCAGAATGGCGAAGGACACCACCACGATGGGATAAATCATGGCACCCTTGATACGGCGTTTGAGCTTTTCGGCTTTTTCCATGAAGTCGGCCAGACGCTGGAGAATAACATCCAATACACCGCCGGTTTCACCCGCCTGCACCATGTTGACATACAGACGGTCAAACACTTTCGGATGGCGATTCATGGATTCTGAAAGGGTAATACCGCCTTCGACATCGGCGGCTACGGCTTCAAGCGTATTTTTAAGCAGACCGGCCTTCTGCTGCTGCTGAAGAATTTTCAAGCTGCGGAGAATCGGCAGGCCGGCGTCCTGCAGGGTGGACATCTGCCGGGTGAATTGCGTGAGGTGTTTGCGGGAAACCTTACCAATGGTAAAGGTGATGTCATTAATTCCCTTTTTCTTTTTCTTGGGGGCAAAGCTGGCCATTTGCGGATCCGGCGCGGGCACTGCGCCGGCTTTGGCTTTGGTTTTTTTAACGCCCTTTTCCCGCGGCGGCTCAGTGAGGAAGTTGCCCTGGGCCCGAAGCTTGGAAATAGCTTCATCAGAACTGGCGGCATCCACATCGCCTTTAATCGTTTGCCCGGAGGCGTTCAGCGCTTTGTAAGAATACGTAGGCATTGAGAAATCTCCTTGTTCGCCGAGCCACCAGCCCGGCTTCCGCTGACTATATATACCGGCGAAACCGCCCGCCGGATAGCGGGGCGACTTCAATGAGTAATGAATAATGAGTAATGAATAAAGTAAATGGGGCGTCACCGCTTGTTTTTTAAGCGGAGCGTTCGTATGGAGGCGAATAAAATGCGGCACAGTTCGTCAACAGAGCCAACCAATAGGTTGGCGACCTTGGAATCCAGGTTTCCGGAGTCCCGCAGGAGGCAAATCCAATACCGTGTTTCATGGCATTCCTTGTAAGCTATGGAAATTTTTGCCGCCAGGTCCGCACTGGATAGTGCCGCATGTGCTTCCGCCAAGTTGGCTCCGATTGATGTGCCGCTACGAAGCAATTGTCTGGACAGCACAAATTCACATTTTTCTTTTCGCAGGGCCGTGCATATTTTAACGATCTGCAAGGCAAAGGCATATGCTTTCTCAAACCCCGGATTTTCCGCCGCTTTACTCATTATTCATTACTCATTCCTCATTGAAGAATAATCCGCGACAGCGGATTATTCTTCCGTGATCGTCTGCTTGACGACTTCTTCGATGGTGGTGACGCCTTCGTAGATGCCGATGAGGCCGGATTCGCGGAGGGTTCTCATGCCGCGCTTGCGGGCGGCGTTGCGGAGGAGGTTGGTGGAGGCGTGGGCCATAATCATTTCGCGCATTTCATCGTCCAGGGTCATAATCTCGCAAATGGCCAGTCGGCCCCGGTAGCCGGTATTGTTGCAGCTATTGCAGCCTCGGCCCCGATAAAACGCTTTGCCCCGCACATCTTCGGGGGTTAATTCCAGTTCCATAAGATGTTCTTCAGTGGGTTGATACTCTTCTTTACATACCTGACAAATTCGCCGACACAGCCGCTGGGCCAGAACGCCTTCAATGGTTGCGGTGATCAGGAAGGGTTCCACGCCAAGGTCCAGTAACCGGGCGATGGAAGAAGGCGCGTCATTGGTGTGCAGGGTGGTAAAAACCAAGTGTCCAGTGAGCGAGGCCTGCGTGGCGATTTCCGCGGTCTCTTTATCACGGATTTCGCCCACGAGAATAATATCCGGGTCTTGCCGCAGGATTGATCGCAGACACCGCGCGAAGGTCAGGTCGATTTCCGAGCGAATCTGCACCTGATTAATGCCGTCAATATCATATTCCACCGGGTCTTCGGTGGTGATGAGTTTGTCTTCAATGCTGTTAAGTTCATTAAGAGCCGCATAAAGTGTGGTGGTTTTACCGGACCCGGTCGGGCCGGTGACTAGAACAATGCCGTTGGGCTTATCAATGAGCTGGCGGAAGACGCGCATGTCGTCTTCGCGCATGCCCAGCTTATCAAGGTCCAGAGATACGTTCGAGCGGTCCAGCACACGCAGCACGATGCTTTCACCAAAAATGGTGGGCAACACCGCAACACGCAAATCCACCGGGTGGCCCTGCACCATCAGGGGGATGCGGCCATCCTGCGGGACGCGGCGTTCGGCAATGTCCAGATTGGCCATAACCTTGATACGACTGGAGATCGCCATGGCGATAAATTTGGGGGGCGGGACCATTTCATACAGGACACCGTCAATGCGGTAGCGCATTTTGAATTCAGTTTCAAAAGGCTCAAAGTGAATATCCGAAGCGCGTTCCTTAATGGCCTGCATGAGCACGGTGTTAAGCAAGCGCTTAACGGGGTTGGCTTCGGCCAGTTCCTTCAGGGTGTCAAGGTCGATGGAATCGCCGCGATTTTCCAGGGCTTTCAGCGTGGAATCCGAACCGATTTCCGACATTAAATCCGAAAGCGAATCCTGCTTGGTTTCATAGTACCGGGCCAGGATTTTGGCGACTTCCTCCGGATCGGCGATGCAGGTAATAACCTTAAAGCCCATGAGGGTTTGCAGATCATCAACGACGCGAAAATTGTCCGGCGAATCCAGAGCGATGGTGAGGGTTTTGGTTTTTTCATCAAAGGCGATGGGGACAACACGGTACACGCTGGCCATCTGGGAGGGAATCTGTTTGACCAAATCCGTCGGCAGATCGCGCCCCGCGAGGTCCACAACTTCAAATCCACGCTGTGCCGCCAGCGCGAAATTGAGATCTTTTTGGGAAATCATTCCCAGTTCCACCAGCACCTGTCCGATGGGGGTATTAAGATGCCGGGCCTTTTGCTGGGTTTGCACCGCCAGGGCCTGATGCACCTGTTCACGCGTGAGGCGGCCCATTTTTATCAGCACGCGCCCCAGCGGACGATCCTTAAGTTGATCCACCGGCGGCATGGAACCGGGCTTGGCCTCTGCGGGGTTGGGCATGGGCTTGGGCGTTCCGGGTTTTGGTGCTGGGGGCTGTTCAGCCATGATTACTCCATAGTAGCGCGGCGTAGCCGCTCAATGATCAATGAATAATGATTAATGAATAATGTTTTTGGAACTTCGTCATTGTTATTGATCATTGATCTTCGATCATTATTTCTCATACATCACATTCACATACTGCCGCGCGCCCAGCGGGCTGGACGGTTAACCACCACCACCGCCCGGTCGTGGCGCTGGGCAGCGGCATCCCGGCGCGCCGGGACCGCCGGCTAAATTCCAGATTCTAACTTCTAACTTCTAACTTCTAACTCCTGCGTTCTATTCATTACTCATTATTCATTACTCATTTAAGCGCAGCGCCGTTACCCCGCGGCGCGGCGCGATCCGCCGCTGGTGGCCGGGGCGTCGTCTTTTTCCGTATCCGGTCGATCCAGCCGGGCACCCATGCGTTCGGCAAGGTCGGCGGGATGGCGCGCCTTATCGACGGCATCTTCGGCACTGACTTTGCCGGCGCGGTAAAGTTCCAGCAGATGGTCATCAAGCAACTGCATACCAAAT
>JAKATV010000475.1 GCA_021818565.1 Planctomycetota bacterium | reverse complement strand
GATCTCATTCAACGGTGGTCCGCCTACCGAACCAGCAATTACATTATCCGCAACCGAAATCTGGGCATTGATGGCGAATTTCTTGATGTATTTGTTACCCTTAAAGATGCCACGAATTATGTCCCCAGTGAAAATTGCTGATCTGGTCAACCGTTCAATGTCTGCCGGCCGGGGCATGGTACCATTAGGTCTCGTAGTGCCTTGGCAAATCCAAATAAACGGGCTCATTTTGCCGTTATTTGTATGCGGCTGGGGTTGGTGCCGCCGCAGATTATTACACCCGATATGCTGCAGGAGTTTGAAGATGCCCAGAGTTAGAAAACTGAAGATTGTTTCAGAAGGAACCCCCGTTGACGATGTCCGTGCTGTCCGCGAGCGATTGAACCGTGAAGCGGGCGGTGATATCCACGTGTTAATACAACAGTCCCGTGCGGCTACAGGGAAATTGGGCAGCGGATTTGGGCATAAAATGGCAACCGTGTCGCCTTGTGCGGTTCGCCTACGGCCGGCACATGGGACCAATCGCTTGAATTCAATGGGCGGTCGCAAGTGCAGCCCTCACTCGGCCGCGCCCAAGCCGTAAGCGGGTGGGAGCTTATGGCGACGGGCACTATTGGCCCGGTGTGGGTGGGTTGTTATGTTCTTCCGCCCATCATCTCCGTGGGCAGCGGCGGCGGGGGGGGATTGCTCCGGCGGCACGGACGGCGTCGGCAGTTGTTTGTACCACCACGGGCGCATCGGCTGCGCGGCCGCGAATCCAACGATTTAGCTGCCGCATAATTTTCCCAGAGCCAACCGCTCTTTTTGCAGCCACACCGGAATGCAGGCGATGATTTTCCAGCATAAACGGAATCAGATCACGCAATTCCGGACCTATGGCATGGAGATAAGGCTGAATGCTGCATCCCCGATTCGCGTTCCAGTTCTGACCGGTGCTGCGTGAAACGCTGGTTTTACTGATGCGGTAATAGAGCAACGCATCGGGAATCAATTCGAGTTTATACCCCGCCAGAACCGCCCGCGCAAAAAATTCCCAGTCTTCCTGATATCCGCTGAACCGCTCTTCAAAACCGCCAAGCTTTTCAAAGACGCTTCGCTTAACCAGGCAATGCACGTCGCCGAAGACATTCATAAGCGCTCCGACCGCCGCCGCCGGTCCCAGCGGCACCCACATTGGAAATTCTATGTCCGGATCAGGCGGCGGGTGTCCCTCAAAAAGTGTCATGGTGGACGTTGCTATGTCGGCGTGGGTTCTTTGCGCCACTTGCATGGCGCAGGCCAGCCAATGGGGCGCGGCAATATTGTCATCATCCATAAACGCCAGATACTCGCCCCGGGCCTGTTTGGCGGCGTTATTTCGCGCCCGCCACATATATTGATTTTCCTGCCGAATAATGCGCCATTGGCAAGCGGCAAATTCAGTATCCAATGTTTTCAGAAGGGCCTGTGCCTCCGATGACGGGCTGCCGTCATCTACCAGGATAACTTCAAAATTCCGGTAGGTTTGGGCTTTCAGCGAATCAACGGCCTGCCGGAGTGTTTCCGGCCGATTGTAATGCACCAGACATACGCTGATCATTGGCGTAACGCCATTGGCGACCTGCTTGCCGCCGGTGCCCCCTTTTTTCTCCGCGTTTTCGCTTGCCCGGGTTTCCGTGTGGACTATCGACGTGATCAGGCGTTCCCAATGTTGCGCGGTGTTGGACACGGGCGCAGGCGTTTGTAAAGCGGTGATGCCCTGTTGCATTACGGCCTGAATTGTTTTGGATAAAGCCTGCGCATCGGATGGAAAAGAGATTTTCTCAAACACCTCGGCTGTTTGAAAATCCCGCAGGCCGCAATCTTCACAGATCAAAATCGGAATGCCTTCCGCAAGGCAATTGCCAAGCAGTTGCGATAATCTTCCAGGGCGTCCCGCAAATACCGCGATCCGACCGGCAGCGCGCATATAGGCTAATTGCCGCTCCAAGTCCGCCTCCGCCAGAATGCTGTATCGCCAACCTGATCGACGTAAAGCCTTGTGAACAAACCAGTCGCCGGCCAGTTGTCCGACCTCTCCGATAGCACCCATAAAAGTGATTTTCAGCTTCTCGCGAAGTGACACCGGCAATAGTTTGATGGCATGGCAAAATAATTCCACTCCATCGATGGAATCCATCAGGCCGGCAAAAACCAGTTCGGTCAGCGGTTCGGCGGTAGCGCAGGCAGGAGATGGTGCCCCGGTTACCTTTGGTGTTTCCAGCGATGCGCCGGACTTTGCTAATATTGTGGGCAATGGCGGAAGCACGCTGGTGTTGGCCGGCAGCACCCATCCGGTGGTTTCAAGCCAATCGCGTAATTCGTTGGTGCCCACCACAGCCGCATCCGCCCTGCGTGCCGTATCTCGTTCCATAAACATGACCTCAAGGGCATCAACACTCGCCGGCATAGATTGCCGCGCGTGGTATCGCCATTGAGTTGGAGCCGTTAAATATGTTACAAATCGGGTTTTTTCAAACGCGATTCCCTGCTGCCGGGCCAGAATGGCGTAATAGCCTATGCCCTGCCATACGGGCGTGATAACGCAGTCATACGAAGTGGTCTGGGATTTAAGCCAGCGATAAAATTCATAACTACGTCGGCGAAACCAGCCTGCGATAACCTGTGCCTCTGTAAGCCAATCCAGCGTCACTATGCGAACGCCCGGTGAGGCGGTCATTCGGGCGTAAAGATCGTTATCCGCTTTTAATGCCCCGTCTGACGCGGATATACACAGTACAAGATCATGTCCGCTTGCCGCTAACGCATTGGCTAAATTGATGCACGCCTGTTGGCCATCATCCGGTGCGGACGCCGCAGGCACTGGTGGTATTGCGATGCAAATCTTTAAGCCCATTATCCTGTCCCCGTTTCCAGGAAGTGTGTACCTAATCCGCCGATACTATACCGGGTCTGCGCCGGTTAGGGTAACACAAGTTGCCCCTGCAACCACCCCATGTTAACCCCATGTTAGCCGGCACATTCATGGGCCGCTGGGAGTTGCGCCCAAGGCTCCATTGGCCAGGGGGAATTATTATCTCGACAAAACCCAGCAGCGGCATGAGCCTATTTTGACCCGTGACAGGAAAGCGAATCGGATTACGCGCGGCGATAATCCCCCTCCGCCAGGCCGCAGCGGAAAACGTCACAAAGACGCTGGCCTCATCGGCGGTTATGGTATCGCTGGCATCGAAAATCTCGAAATTATTTTGATACTGATTTCGGCCGGCCAATGCTATTGGGCCAATCCTTGCTTTTCGGCAATAGTTGAGGATAATGTTGAATTCGTCAATGGAGCCGGGAAGCACATTGGCATGCGCTCGTAGCTCAATTGGATAGAGCGTCGGTCTACGGAACCGAAGGTTGCAGGTTCGACTCCTGCCGGGCGCAGTGGATATAAGTGTTGCTGATCGCTGTACTTAGCGAACTTTCCTGTGTCAGGAAACGCGGCTCATGAGTCTCTGCCAAAACGGTATATACCGTTTTGGCTCTGACCAAAGGAGCCATCCATGCCACGACTGACGCACAAACTTCCCTCATACAGACTGCATCGCGCTTCCGGCCAAGCGGTTATTACGCTGACCGGACGAGACTATTATCTGGGAGCATTCAACTCGCCGGAAAGCCGCGTAGCATATGACCGCCTGATCCAAGAATTTCTTGTAAATAACCGAAGTACAGACGTAGTACAATCACAGGCCAATCAAGACCGCCGGTCCGTTACGATCAATGAGTTGATTTCCACATACTGGGATTTCGCCCTTGGTTATTACCTGAAAAATGGCCAGCCCACGCGCGAACTGCAAGCGCTGAAATATTCCTTCAAACCGATGCCCTGAATACGTCTAAGGCGAACAATCTGCATCGTGACGAAGTACGTCACTTACGTATAATCACTTTCCGTGATGTGTGGTTTGTCCAGTGCCGATCAC
>JAKATV010000405.1 GCA_021818565.1 Planctomycetota bacterium | reverse complement strand
GCTGCACAACATATTTGATATAGGGAATTTTCCGCAGATCCGCGGTAATGCGATTACCAACGGCAATGGATTGCTGCAAGGATGATCCGGGTGGTAATACCAAGTGTACAACATAGTTGTTCTCGTTGAGCTGCGGAAAAAACTCGGTTTTCAAAAACGGTGCCAGCGCCAGCCCCGCCAGGGTTACCAACGTCACCAGCACGATCACCATTATCCGCCGGCTTTCCACAAATGTCAGGAAACGCCGATAGCCCGTTTTGATATGGCTGGTCAACCAGGCATCGTGGCGGCGCACGGCCACCTGCGGCAACAAAGCCATACACAGCGCCGGCGTGAGCGTCAGGGCGAGTATCAGCGAGGATAATACTGCGGCAATATATGCCACGCCCAGCGGAGCAAAGAATCGTCCCGCCAATCCCCCCAGGCCGAAAATCGGCAGGAAAACCAGCAGTACCGCAAACGTGGCGAACACAACCGCACTTCGCACTTCCAAAGAGGCCTGCAGCACGACGCCCAACGCACTGCGCGGTGCCGCCGACAATGCGTTGATGCGCAGGCGGCGTGTGATATTTTCCACATCAATAACCGCGTCATCAACCACTTCACCAATGGCCACCGCCAGGCCGCCCAAGGTCATGGTGTTCACGGTCTGCCCCAAATGCGTAAGAATCGTGATGGCCGCCAGTAGCGATAGGGGTATCGCCAGGCAGGAAATCAGACTGGTGCGCCAATCACCCAGAAACAGTACCAATACCAAAATGACCAGCCCCGCTCCGATTAACAGCGAGTCAATGAGGTTATGTAAGGCAATAGTTATGAAAGTCGCGGCCCGCAAAATGTGATCATGCAGAACAATTCCCTGTTGGGCCAGCACAGGTTTCAGAGCCGCCAGGGCCAGGTGTAATCGCGCGCTGACATGCAACATGTTGGAACCATACGCCTGCCCGATCATCATTAATACACCGGGCTTTCCCATGATGGATGCCGCGCCAACCTGTGGCAAATGGCCCAGTCTTATCTTCGCCACGTCCGCCAGCGTGATCACCTGACTGCCATGTTCCGCCACCGGTGTTTCCCCCAGTTGGACCAGCGATTTTATTTGCCCATGTACCCGAAAAGTCATGCTCTGATTGGGTGTGGTGACAAACCCCGCGCCCACCACCCCCGTGGCACCCTGTGCGGCGACAATCACCTGCTGTACGGTCAGACCATATTGAATCAAACGGCCCGGCATTAACTCAATGCGGTAATCCTTTTGCAAGCCGCCATAAATGGCCAACTCCGATATGCCGCGAACCGCCAATAACCGAGGCTGTATGACCCAATCGGCCACGGTTCTCAAGTGGCGGATGTCATTGGTTTTACTGGTGATCGCGGCCACCATCACCCAGCGAATGGAACTTACCAGCGGCATGAGCACCGGCGTATGAACGTTGGGGGGCAAGGTTCCGGAAACCTGCGCCAGACGTTGGGAGACCGCTTGCTCATCACGATAAATATTGGAATCACTGGGGAAAAGAATTTTGATAATCGACATTCCCTGCAGGGAGTGCGAATACGTTGCCCGGGCACCGACCCCTCCGGCCAAAGCTTGTTCAATGGGTGTGGTAATAAGCTTTTCCACCTCACCAGGGCTGAACCCCGGGGCAACGGTCTTGATTTTCAATTGCGGCGGAACAAAATTGGGATACACATCGTACCGGGCGCGGGCAATGGAATAAACGCCATAGCCCATAAGAACAAACGCCAGCGCAATAATGATCCCACGAAATTGCAGGGAAAAATTGACAATCCGTTTGAGCATCTGATTTCCATTTCCTGTACTGGCGTTGAGAGTCGCTTGTGATACGGCCTTTAGTAGCCCCTCATTCAGCCAGCTTAAGCGTTGACCGAAGTCCAACGGCCATCAATAGCTGCGCCCCATTGGTCACCAGACGTTGCGGTGGAATCGTATCTCCTCTCACTCCAAATCCACCCGGCAACGCGACCGGATGCACCAGTTCATGCAAAACAAATGCACCCTTGCTTGGTTGCAGATAAACCCAGCGTTCTCCGCGCCACCAGATCACCGCCGTGCGCGGAATAATGATCATGGGGACCGCTTTGGCCGCTTTTGGAACTTTCGCGGTAATGGCCATACCGGGCCGCAGCGTTCCGGCGTTACTTATGAGATACAGCACGGAAAGTCCTCGGGTCTGCCGATCTGCTTGGGAACCCAACGTCAGAGGTTTGGCCAAGAGCCAGTGCTTGTGGCCTAGCACCCGCACGCGGATGGCTGTGTCCAGCGCCACGGATCCTGAATCCGCGGCGGGCAGGGCCACCGAAGCTAATAGCGTGTGAAAATCTTCAATTTGCAGCAGCGGTTGAGCTGCAGCGACGGCTTGGCCGGGATGCGCCAGCACCTGCGTAATAACACCACTTTGAAAGATAGGCAGGGGCAAAAATCCGCCGGTTTTGGCTTTGAGCTGTTGCGCGATGGCAGTGATACTTTGCGCATCCGCCTGCACGCGGGCCTTGGCGGCCGCCAATGTCGCTTGTGCCGCCTGCAGGCGCTGCAATGATACCGCCTTGTTTTGGGCGTAAAGCGATTTTTCCCTGACGTAAGCGGCCGCGGCGGTGGATTTCGCCACCTTCGCCGCCGCCAGATCAGCCTTTACTTTGGTGAGTTCCAACGCGAGGGTAATTTGCAGAGTCGTGGAAACGATGGGCCGAATTCGTGCCATGCTGCTGCCCCGGACGACCGCAGAGCCTATTTGCGGCCAGCTTTTCCCGGGCATATTTAACACGACGCCGGCTAAGGGTGATGAAAGGGGCCATACACCGTCCGGGTTACTGCGCAGTTCTCCGTAAAGCGTCATCGTTGGCTGAATCATTTGCGTTTTCAGGTGGATAGTTTGGATATCAAGCGTCTTTTCCTGCGCGTTGGTCAGATGAATGACATTCGAATCAGACGATGCCGCACTGACACGGCCGCCCGTGATTCCCATGGCCCATATCCCCACGGAAAGCAAGATTGCCCCACCAATCCCTTTTCCCCGGGGCGACGTACATCGATTCCGATCATGTGTTGCGGTTTTTTGCATCCATCGGATATACCGCCATGGGCAGAGTTGACGGCCATGTACTGCTTTCATGGGTTGGTTCCTTTCGGCATTTTCGGCGTATCTCCCAGCGGTGCTTCAAGAAGATCTTCCAGATTGCCCAACGCAACCACCGCGGAAAACTTCGACTGCAGCGATGCTTGGGCAAACGTGTTGAGCGCTAATTGCGATTCAGCAAGAGCCAGGCGGCTTCGGGCACCAGCCTTAAATGCGCTGCGGGTGGCGCGTAATTGCGTTTGGGCTTGCCGTTCAATGGCGTTTGCGGTTCGCCACTGCCGCAGCGCGGATCGGTAGTAAGATAATGCCGAGCGGAGCTGTGTGATAACCGTCGTCTGTTTCTGCTCCAATTCGGCGGCAATAACCAGGCGTTGGGCATTGGCGGCGGCAATAGCTCCCTGATTCTGATTAAATATCGGCAGCGCCATGTTAAAGCCCAGGGTGAATTCATTGGCCCCTTGATTAAAACTGTAGCCCGGCCCAAGCTGAATATTTGGATATTGCCGGGCGATTTGTAATTTTAACGCGGCCTGCGCCGCCTGATATTGTGCCAGCAAAGATTGAATATCCATCCGATTAATCAACGCCGCACGGCTTAATTGTTTCATGTTCAACGCACGCACCGGCGGAGTTTTCATAAGCTGCAAATACGTGAAGCGTATATTTCTCAAGGCCCGCGCCGGCAGGGATATGGCGGCGGCCAGTTGCATTCGCCGCTGTCGGGCTTGCCCCTGCGCTGCCACCAGCGCCAGTTCTGTTTCATGAGCCTGAATTTCCGCAGCGGTATAAACCGGCCGCGAAATGCCACCGGCTTGAAAACGGGAT
>JAKATV010000404.1 GCA_021818565.1 Planctomycetota bacterium | reverse complement strand
CAGCAGCAGCAGGCGACAGGCCAGACCTACCAGCAGCACCCAGAACAGCATCCAGCGCGGTTGGGCTGTGCGCAAAGCCAGACAACTCACGAGAAAAACCACGCCCGCCGCGACACTGCCGGCGACAACAATCTCGCGTTGCAGCAGGTCCGGATGACCTTGCCCTGTCAGGCTCGGTGCCTGCCAGGCCAGAGCCGCCGACAACCCCGTCAGCACCAGGCCGGCGGCAATCAGCGTCACCATTCCGGCGCGACCTCCATTGCCGGGAAGTAGTGACCCGAATTGTCGATCTATGTGCCATCGCCGTATTCAAGAAACGCCTCTTCCAAGGGGTTGCACTGGCCGTTTGGTCGCCGCAGGGATGTTTATATTACACGATTTGCCGTTCTGTGCGCCATACCGCCGGGCCGGAATGCCATCATCGGTGACGTTGCGGTTTACCAAAGCGACACATGATTTCAGGACGAAATAGTGTAAGATTATTGCACGATCGGCGACCAACCAGCAATTAGCGGACGACGCTCCCGATGGCGTTCGGGGTAGCCCTCGTAGCTTGTGGATGCCGACGGAGAAGATGAACTTTGACTGCGAAACCCTTGACCTCAATGGCCTTTCGCGGAAGCGGTCAGACCGTATCACGCCGAATGATCGGGCCGCCAACGGCCACGCCGCCCGTGCGCGCAAATGACACCGGGCAGCACCTGCGGATCGGCATTGTGATTCCCTGTCGCGGCGATCAGGCTTTTTTGCCCGGGTGTCTGGCTTCGCTGAAGGACTTCTCCATCGCTGGAGATAGGGTGATCGTGGTGGATGGCGACGCGGATCAGGATGTCGCCCGGCTGGCGATATCCGTCGGTGCCGTCTATTTGAGTCGGCCAAACAGCCGGCGCGGTCATGCCATCGGCTGCGGCGTTGAATGGATCTTACATCGGGCGGCTGCGGATATTCTGTTATTATGTCATGCGGACATGGTCCTGCCGGCAGGATCTCGAACCCGATTGCTCGAAAAACTTGGCGCGCAGGCGCGCTGCCGGTGGGGCTTGCTGGGCCACCACATTAACGACAAGCGGCTCCGATTTCGATTACTGGAATTGGGCAATCACTTGCGCGGCGTCGCCTTGAGCATTCCATACGGGGATCAGGCCATGTTCGTCGGGGTTGATCTGCTGGCCAGAGCCGGAGGCTGGCCTTTACAGCCGGAATTGGAAGACCTGGAATTATCACTGCGGCTTCGCCAATGGATGGCGGCGACTTTTGTCAATGCTCCTGTGGCTATCGGATCGCGGCATTGGACCAATGGCATCTGTCGCACGACTATCGGCAACTGGATATTGGCTGCGCGTTACGCATTAACCCGCCGGGAACTGCGGTAAAGCTGGAGTACTTAATGAGTGGTAGAAGCTCGCACAATCCATCCCAGTCGCCGCATGTGGCTTTGGTGCTGGTGGCCAAACAGGCCATCGCCGGTCATGTAAAAACACGGCTTGCGGCCGACGGTTTATCGCTGCAAACCGCGGCGGCCGTGCATGAGGTGTTTCTCCATCACATGCGCGACCTGTGCGAATCGTTGGCGGCGTTGCCATGCGGTATTGATCTAATGCTGCTGTTCGATCCGCCCAACAATATTGACGCTTGGAAAAATTGGAAGCCCTGGCTAAAAATTCCACAGAGCCGGGGCCATCTGGGCTGTCGCCTGGAATCGGCTTGGCAAACACTTTCCCGCGCGCCGCTGGCGGGAGCCATCTTCATCGGTGCCGATGTGCCGGAACTCACCGCTGACCACATTATCTGGGCGCGGGATCAGTTGCGCGAATTCCGCCATGCCATGATCCCCGCCCACGACGGCGGATATGTCCTGATCGGCATTCCTGCGGGCGGTGTTTCGCTGTTTCAGGACATTGCCTGGGGCACACCGCAGGTTGCTGCTCAGACCCGCTGGAACGCCGCCCAGAGCGAGTCGGTTCTGTCGGAACTTCCGCCTCTGCACGATGTGGATACCCGCGAAGATCTCACCGCGCTACAGCACAGACTTGCCGGTGCCGCCGACGAGAGGGGCGGCAATTTACGTCAGCGACTCATCGAGACGTTAAAGTCCGCGACATAGGAGCGTGTCCGAGTAATGGCTGTGATTGTCAAGCCGCGCGGGAGCGAACCGCGGCACGCCCATTGCGACCGTTTGAGCAAGTTTCCTTAGTGACCCAACGGATATTCCCCCATCGCATCTGGCGGGGACCTCCAACACAATTCGTTCCCCGCAGGTCCCCCGTTATTCTAAACGCCTGCGGAATCCGGCGGCGGAACCCGACAGAAGCCCTGCCCCGGCAAATCCAGCGCCGCATTAAATTTCGATGACATGTTCTGAAAAGCGATCAGCCCCGTGAGTTCGACCAACTCATCATCCGTCCACTGGTCTTTGAGCCGCTGCCGCATCATGTCGTCCACGCGGTTCAATGTCATTGCTTCCGCGTATTCCAGCGCCAGACGCTCCTGAACGGAGAACATCGGCAGGAGATCCTCTCTGCGCCAGTTAGCCAGTGCGGCGGCTTTTTCCATGGAGACACCCCGTTTTATCAAAGTGGCCGAGTTGATGTCCACGCAAAATGCGCAATGATTAATCTGCGAAACGCGGACCGTCACCAGGGATCGCAGTGACGGAGGAAGCGGCGACCGCCGCCGGTCTATTGCGCCGTACAGCAGCGCCAGCGTGGCGAACAACAACGGCGAGCGGCCCCAGATCAAACCTGGCTCCAGAACTTGCCCGTACTTGCGTTTCTGCTTCCAGAAAAACAGGCGGATAAACCACGGATATGCTGATATGGGTTTTGCGTTTAGTGTCTGCATACAGAGCTCCAATCACTTGGTCGCGGCTACCAGCGGAATCTTACGAAGCCGCGTTGGCAGCCAGATCACTATGGTAATCCAATCGGCCCGGTTTTACCGACTTTGCATCGGAGAAGGTTACGGAAATAATTGGCTTTATCGGGTAATGCGGCTAAGATTTGCTTGTGGTATTCATAAGCTGCGGAGGTATTTGCCATGCATACGCGTCAGTTGGGTAAGACGGGTTTAACGGTCAGTTGTGTGGGACTTGGCTGCATGCCGATGTCGGTACCGGCCACGCGTCCGTCGGAGCAGGAGTCCATTGGCGTGATTCATCATGCCGTGGACTGTGGCATAACACTTTTTGATACTGCGGACAGTTATTGCCTGGATGATTCGGAGCCGGGGCATAATGAGCGCCTGATAGGCAAAGCGCTTGCGGAATTACCCGCCGCAAAGCGGGATGGACTGGTGGTGGCCACCAAGGGTGGATTGGTGCGGCCGGGCGGGCGGTGGGAACGGGACGGATCCCCGCAGCATCTGCGGGCGGCCTGCGAAGCCTCCCTGAAAAATCTGCGCACGTCGTGTATCACGCTGTATCAATATCATCGCATTGACCCCAAATATCCGGTGGCGGAAAGTATGGGCTGTTTGAAAAAATTGCAGCAGGAGGGCAAAATCCGTTTTATCGGTGTGAGCAACTTTTCGGTTATGGAGTTGGAAGCAGCCGAAGCCGTCGTGGATATTGTCAGCGTGCAAAATCAATATTCACGGAAGCATCGCGATCCGGAAACCGATGGGGTATTGGCATATACCCAGGCGAAAAATCTGGCGTTTCTCGCGTGGAGCCCGCTCAATGGCATCGGGGGTGCCAAGACGCTGGGGCATTTTGAGCCTCTGCTGGAAAGTATGGCCGCGTCGCATCATGTCTCCATTTATCAGGTGGTCCTGGCGTGGCTGCTTTCCAAGGGGCCGCAGGTCATTGCTCTGCCTGGAGCCAGTCGCAGGCAAAGTATTGAAGATTCAGCGAAAGCCTGCAGGCTGAAATTGCGTCCGGAAGAAATTGAAGCCCTGAACGGGTAAATAATTGCGGGATAAAGTGTTTGTGCAACGGAGTTGGTGTGTCAAATAATCATCACTGGATGCTGG
>JAKATV010000429.1 GCA_021818565.1 Planctomycetota bacterium | reverse complement strand
AAATATTCATGGAGAATCGACCTTAAGCCGTCCGGATTACGCACGCCGGCCAGCAGGCGGCCGGAAAAATAGAGTTTGGCGTTGTCGGGCAGACTATCGCGGCCCATTAAATAATCAGTTCCCATACCCATGAGGCTGGCGAAATAACGGACGAACGTGTCATCATCTCCCGGATTGGTTGGGGAAACACCGTGACGATCATAACTGACCGTCGGCTCATTGCACGCCCAGGCACGATAAAAAAAACTGATCATGCGATGGTGAAACATATCAGCGAAGGCGCAGAGCGTATTGTCTTTTACATGCAGTTTGCGCTCACGGGCGTATTCTGTAAGATGCAGCGGCAGTGGCCCGTTGGGGCCAAACAAACCGATAAATCGCACCGCCAACCGAGGAACATCCGCCGCCTGTGAAAATTCCAGCTTTTCAATCGTGCTTGCCGGGAACGCCAGCGCCGGCTCCTGACCAAACCGCACCGGGTCGAGCCGTGGAGATGTGGAATAACCCACGCGCGGCAAATCCCGGCGGGCGCATTCAATACTGCGCACGGCCAGAAAGAAGTCGTAACAGGCGGCCCGCGATTCCAGCAGCCGCATCAGAGTATCTGCCGGCATCCCGGACGCGCTGTCCATTCCATGATCCTTCCGCGATCAACCGTGTTGACCACGCATTGAGTAAACGAATTCATTGACACATAACGCGAAAAAAATTGCTCCAGCACCGCACCCATGAGGAATGCTCCGGTTCCCTCATACGCATGGTCATCCAATGTTACTGAGATTTCCAGGCCGCGAACAAACGCCATCATCCCGTCGCTGAATGTGCGCCGAATGATCGGCGAGCTGGAAATGGTTTTTACTCCGTGCGCCTGCTTTTCTGACGCCGGATCATTGACGTTGCAATAAAGCCCCAGCAGATTCTGCAAAGCCGCCGCTCCGCGACCGTCATTGGAATCCAGCAATGAAAGATAATTCAATGACAAATGACTGATCAATCGCCATGCGGCATCACCCTGAGCCAGTGAGGCGCGTGGAACGGTTGGCGCACCATTCACACAGCGAATAGATTTAACCGGACCGCCGGATTCCAAAGAGAAGTCGGTTGTCCCTTTTCCCAATGGGATAAAAAGCGGAAGATCACGGTTGGTGCAAAGCGATTCAATTCCCAGTTGCCGCAATTCAGTTCTATATGGCGCACATTGGCCGTCAACCAGAGAGACAAACACATCACTGCCGGTATAACCCGACCGACCGCCGGTGGCGAGATCCCGTTCAGAGGAGACCCGGGGCTGGCGATGCACGGTAAAAAACGCTTCATCCCGCCGGGATGCGGAATCCCACATTCGATAGAAGCTGCGAAACCTCTGCGTATCATCGGATCGGGCACCGTGGCCGGTCAGGGAAGTAATTTCAAAGACTTCAAAATCTCTGGTGTGCGCGCGATCGGGAATGACGGGGAATTCACTGAAGCGCTCTGATAATTGGATACGATCACAGCGCTTGGGAAAAAGGTTGATAACCGGAGAACAGTGGGGCTTAAAATTAGCAGCGGTCACCGTGCGTTCCAATGTCGCATCCGCTTTGCGCAGGCAGAGCAATAAATCCAGGTGGGGTTCCGCGCAACGGCCAATGATGGACCGGAGATTGGAAACTTCAAAAAACAAGAACCGCTGGGGAATGGTAAAATATTCCTGCAGCAGGCGATACCCCTGAAAGGCGCGCGGGCATACCGGCAACAGCGCATGGTCATCATCAAAGCCCACGCGCCGGATGCACGTGGCGGGCAGTGTCTCACGCCATTTAACCGGAACCGAGCCTGGTTGCACCACCACTTGTGCGCTTTGCCCGATGATCTGCTCATACAGACGAATCTGCACTTCGGACGTGCCGGCGATAAAAAATTGCAGGCGGTCCAGTTGAATCTGCTTCCAAAGCAAACCGGGATTACACGCCAGACGAATCTGAATGGCCGCCTGTACACCGCTTCCCATGCCCAGATTCAGCGATTCAAGTTCGCGCAGGTGATATTTGGCGTCCGTGACTTGGATGGGCCAAAGCGTCAGATTGTGGGCGGTGCGATATTCGCATGCGGTGGATTCCCCGGCACCCACAATACTGCGCATGGAGGTTCCACGCGGCATGGCAAAACCCTTTGCTAAACCGGGGTCGGCTTTATCAATTTCAAACTGCACAATCGCCATGGAGGGTGTGGGAGCCAGATAATTGGGATGAACCGTGTTCAAGAGGCCCTGCGTGAAGCGGGGAAAGGCCGAGTCCAATTTAAGATGAACACGCGCCGCCAGAAATGCGAATCCTTCCAGCAGACGTTCCACATACGGATCGGGGCAATCCACCTGGTCCAGTGTTAATCTCCCGGCCACCTTGGGATAGGCGGCGGCAAATTCTTTGCCCATGTCGCGCAGATGCCGCAATTCGCGTTCGTAATATTGCAGAAATTGGCTGTCCATCCTATTTTTCCCGCAAACTGCAATGTCCGGATTCCATATCCACTTCCGTGCGGACAAATAAAACGTCCGGCAGCGGAACGGCCCAGATTTCCCCTTTGATTTCAAAATCAAGCGTGTTGGGTTTACCGGCGTCGGCGACATTTCCTATGCTAAGCGATTGGCGAATCACCCGCGGCTCAAAGCGGTGAACCGCGCTGATGAGCATTTTCTCAATGCGTTCGGGGGGCATTCCGGAAATGGTGTGCCCGGAAAGATTGGGAATTCCGTAATTAATAACGCTTTGGGCCGCCAAGGGAAAATCTTTGAGTTCTTCGGCATCAAAATGGCACGGCGTATTGAGCAGCCACTCCAAGTCGCGTAATACAGATTTTCGCAATTGGCGAAGGGTTCCTGCCCGTTGATCGCGTGACTCGCGGGAAGTTTCCGGGGCATCATCGGTCAGACGATCCAGAAGAAACGGCTGCAGGCGGTCGCGCGAAAAGGATTCATCCATTTTGCGCCCCCTGTTCCGATGCGGCGGCATCCGTCACGGCAAGTTCGGGTTGGTCCAAGACAATGCTGCGAACTTCCAGAAAGGCATATTCTTTCTGATCGGTCACGAATTCGCGCTGCCCCAGTCCAAGAGAAAGTGTATCGGTCGTCGTCCATTCGGTCTTGCGTGCCATGCGTATGGCGGAATCTGTACTTTTCTCGGAACCCGGGTAGCGCACCGGTATAAGCCCGAATTTTGTACCGCCGTTTAACCATGTAAAATTGGCGGAAATCCACACGAGGTCCCGCAGATCGGTCGGCGCTTCAATTTGAATTTCCCGGATATTGGTTAGTGGAATCCAATAGTACTTGCCATCCACCATCGCTTCCATGACCGGCCCGAGCCGCGGGTCCGCATCCGCTAGCCAGGCAAATTGTTCATCGTTAATTTTTCCGCTGATCGCGGGTGCCGCATCAAAGGCTTGCTCCCGTAGAACCGCGGATTCCGCAAAACGTCCCTTGGCGGCAAAGTCATTGGCTTGTATCAGTTGCCCAAGCCATTCCGGCGGCTGGCCTAAGACCATGGGGGTGGTGCCGCCGGCAAAAATATCAGCGCGCAGCGCCTCGCACTGCAGCGCCACGCGGCACACTTGCGCCATTAACAAGTTCAGCGGACCAAGTTCAGCGGCAACGTTGAGTTGCGTCAGTGCCCGATCCCATTGGCCGAGGATGGCAAGCAATTGAAACAGCAGAACGCGAAGTTTCGCATCCGCCGGCTTTTTGCGAACATCCGCCTGCACGCCAGCCAATGCTTCTTCCAGATTTCCGCCGCGGATCAGCTCTTCAGCAGTCATATATTTAATCTCCAGGCTCTCGTGCTACGCCGTTGGTACGCCGCGGGTCACCGGCCGACAATGCTTCGGCGAGCGTCCGTGGCCCCGGCCCAGGGTATGATCGGCGTATAACCGTTGACTATGCGAAGCCTGTTGCAGCTACGGCCAGCCGATTCCCAAAGGCGTCCATCGCGTCGGAA
>JAKATV010000395.1 GCA_021818565.1 Planctomycetota bacterium | reverse complement strand
CACGCAACGCCGCAATGCCGCTGCCGAACGCAGCCACCGCAAGCGAACCATTCAGCGATTGCACTCGCTCGGACTGAAATTAAAGGACATGATAGTCTGCGATTGGAGTCACTTGTAGCGTTGTAGTAGTAGGTGGTTGGTGGGTGTGTCGTTTGGTTCGCCGCGGCGATGGGGCATCGCCGAAACAATGGTACCTGACCCGAATGGCACTTCCTTAAGCAGGTCTAACATGCGGCACCGGCGCTTCTGGCCAGTTGTCGTCGGGCTTGCTGGCGTGGCACGGTCAACAGGGCGATGGGTTTGGCGCGGCGTTTGACGGCCCGTGGTTCATAACGATTGGGCCGGTCGCCCACCCGATGGTGACAGACCGCATACAGCAATAACCTCCACAGCCGCGGCAGTTTGCGTGCGGGGGTACATTTGAACACCGGGGCGAAGGCGTTGATCGTCTGCACCGCGGCAGTGAAGCTCACTTCCCGCGGCTCCACGCCCGCAGCTTGGGCAGCCTCGGCCATGAAAATACGAATCAAGTTGTAGGCCAACAGGTGCATCCAGATTTCTTTTCGCACCATCTCCGGCGTCTTGCAACGTAACACCCCCATACCCATCGTCTGCTTGATCGAGCGTAAATCCAGTTCCACATGCCAACGCCGGTGAAAAGCCTCCGCAATCTCCTCGGCCGGGTAAAGTTGGGCATCCAAGAGCGTGGTCACCAGCACCAGGGAACGCACGCGAAAGCCCCGCTGGCACACCCGCACGCGAATCTCACGCACTTCCAGGGTCTGGGGTAGCCGCCGGTAAGTGGCCTGGTCCATCCACTGCGGACAGGCCTTGGGTTTGTACAACCTGATGGTATGGTCGCCCTGGCCTAACCTGCGGCCGCTGCGGAAGTCGATGCGACGCAACTGGTGCTGGCGAAACAGACTATCCACCCTACGTTCCAGCAACAGCGCCAACATCCAGTACGAAGCGTAATAGCGATCCGCCAGAAGAATGTCACCGGCGGCCAGACTGCCCAGCAGGGAGCGGAACAGGGCCGACTCGCCTTGCTGTTTACCGGCATAAGAACCCATCGCCAAGTCCAGCACGGCGGCGCAACTGAGGGAAAAAACCACCACCAGCCGCACCAGCGGAAACCCCAGTCCGGGTTTCTGGCTGCGCGGTTGCGGCCACACTCCCTGGTTCTCCGGCGTATCCGCCATGGAGCAGACAGTTCCATCCACCACCTTCAACGGCCTGCCGCCGAGTATCTCACGAACGGGAGCGGCACATTCCCGGTGTAAGGTTTGCCCGGTATCACGCAGCAGCCGGGACAACAGGTTCTCGGACAGCCGCTGCCGCGCTTTGCAATATGGGCCTGTGCCCGCTCCACAGGCCACACGCCCCTTTCGCCCCACCACCGCCATCGACGCCATCAGCCGCAACACTGCCGCACGGCAGGAACCGTCGGCGCTGAGCACCTGAAGCAGAAATGTCCACAGCGTTACCAGCGGCGGGAATAAGCGGTCCCGGTACTTGACCCCTTCCGCCGCGATGGCCTGCTGGACCTTCCCGGCTGGCAATAAACGTTCCAGCCCGGTTATATCCTTGTCGAGTAAACCCCGCGCCGCACGCCTGACCTGCTGGCCCACCGTTCCACGCCGCCGTCCTTGGTTGGCGTAATTTGGCATAGAAGCCTCCTTGCTTGAATAGCCACAAGCCCCCCATTTTCCCCAGACATGCCGGTTTGTCTATCTACTGCCATTTGTGACACTTAAAGCTTAAGGAAGTGCCATTCGTACCTGACCCCTTTAACCCCAAGTGGTGGATATTTTCGTCTGGTCAGTCGTGGCCCGGGCCAATCATGGCGGAAGGGCGGTCCCCTATCCGAAAGCGGCCAGAACGTCGGCGAGAATGGTGTCGGAGACCATCGTTGCCTGATCGGTCAAGGCCAGATGTTGAGGGCCGACCTCCAGATAACCAAGGCCATCGTATTTTTGTAGAACTTGGGAGAGTATCTGGGCCGCATTGATGCCGGTGCGGTGCTGGAATTCCATCCAGTGCAGCCCGGTACGAAGGCGCAATAGTAACACCGCTAATTCGCCGGCGCGCTGCCGGGCGGAAAGGTGTTCCATTTCGATAATGGGCGGACGCGGCGTATCGGCGAGCAACGCGGTGGTATAGCGGTTGATGGCGGGGATATTTTTCCAGCGTATTCCCTGGTAATGCGCCCAGGCAGACGGGCCGATCGCCAGATGATTGGAACTGTGCCAGTAATGGAGATTATGCCGACATTCGTGACCGGGCCGGGCGTAGTTGGAAATTTCATAGCGGGGAAATCCGGCGGCGGCGAGTTTCGCCTGGGTGTGCTGAGCAAGGCTAATTTCCAGTGGTTCGGGGGCGGCCTGAATATGACCGGATTTCAGACGGGCGGTCAGGGGGGTATTCGATTCATACATGAGAGCGTAACAGGAAAGATGTTGTGGTTCCAGAGCCAGAGCCTGATTGAGGGAATAATCCCAAGTGTTCTGGGTTTGACCCGGAATGGCAAAAATCAGGTCCAGGTTAATATTGTCGATACCCGCAGCGCGGGCCAACCGCACGGCCTGGGCGACGTTGTCGGGATTATGATCCCGTTGGAGAACCAGCAGTTCAGTCGGCACAAAGGATTGGGCTCCAAAACTGATGCGGTTGACACCGGCGGCGTGGAGTATTGCGGCGCAGTCGGCGTCAAAGGTGTTGGGATTGGCCTCGATGGTGAACTCGTCCACGGCGCTAAAGTCAATGTGCTGATGGAGTGTAGTCATCAAGTTCTGGAGGAGCGGTGGGGGCAGCAGGGTGGGGGTTCCGCCGCCGATAAAGATTGTCTTGGGACTGATAGGGCCGAAATGTTGAATTTGCAGGCGTAACTCCATAGCCAGTGCGGCCAGCAAAGCCGGAGCCTGATCCAGATGACCGGCGACGGAGAAAAAATCACAGTAATGACACTTCACCGTGCAAAATGGAATGTGAATGTAGATAGCCATTACGCCGGGACTGGTTCTTGGGCGAAGCGAGTGCGGTAAATCATAAAACTGGCCGGCGGGTGGACGCAGCGGCAAGTGAACGGCCGAGGGGGTGGCAAGTGGCATAATTATTTTCCTTCCAGTCGCTGCTGATTCGATATACTTTACCAGAAGATGAGTGCCGAGGTGAACCGTCGTCTGGTTCTCGATGGCGAGTTTCCACGAAAGTGGTTGTTGTAAAGGCACCGCGCTGGTTATAATGCAATTGCGTTAGTCGCTGTTGTGGAGTTTTTTTGGCCGGTCTCCGGCATTGAGGTTCAAATGGATGTAACCCTGGTAATTTTCAAGGAAAATGGGCAACGCGTGGAATTTCCAGTGCATAAGGAGACGGTTACCATCGGCCGAGCGCTGGATTGTGACTTGCAGATACCGTTGCCATCGGTATCGCGGAGGCATTGTGAATTGCGTGTCGAAGGCGATACGGTCTTGCTCAAAGATAGCGGCAGCTCCAATGGAACGTACCATAACAGCGATCGGGTGACGGGGGAAATAGCGGTGTCGGCGGGCGATCATATTCGAGTGGGGCCGGTAACCTTTACCGTGGTGATCAACGAAGAGCCTGCCCATATAAAACCCGTACGCACGATTTTAGGTGATCTGGCAGTGGAACCGGTACGTACCATGGAAGAAGCAAAACAGGAAAATGGTACGGTGGATATCTCCGTGGCGGATGAAGGACACGAAGAAGCAGCGGCTTCGCCGGCCAATGCGGTGATTGAACAGGATGATCCGCTCAAGGCGCTGGAAGCTTTGGCCCGGGAAAAATCCAAAAAATGATGATGTCACATGAACGAACAACGCCAAGTTCTTCAAACCACGGGTGTGGCGATGACGCTGTTGGGATTGCTGGCTTGGTGCTGCTGTGATAGCTCGGCCGCAGCGCCCGCTGGCGCAACCGCAGCCGGACAGCTAGTCTTTGGCCAAAAA
>JAKATV010000093.1 GCA_021818565.1 Planctomycetota bacterium | reverse complement strand
TTCACTGGGCGCTATTAAAAATTGGCCTATCAAGCAGGAAGGCCAATCCATTCTGGTCAACCAGCAGATGGAGACCAATATGAAAGGGATTTTTGCAGCCGGGGATGTTGCTGGATTTTCCGGCAAGCTCAAGCTGATCGCCACAGGATTTGGCGAGGCGGCTACCGCCGTAAATTACGCGAAAATTCAACTTGACCCGAAAGCCAAGGCATTCCCGGGGCACAGCAGTGAAATGGGCCCCCAAGCCATGACTACCATTGCTGATCCGCAGCAATCTGTAACTGTGCAATGAGTTGACCGTTTGGTATAACGGTCAGCAAGCTCAGGATGAGCGACAATGAAGAAAAGGACAGCACAAAAATTGAACTTCAAAGGCCTTACAACCTTTAAATTGCTAGGCGTGGTACTACTTGCCGGGTCTTTGCTGTCGGTCTGGCCGGGATGCAAGGACGGATCAACCGGTTCGGCATCAGCGCCCAACCGTGACGGCAGGGTGCGGCCCGTAGCATTGGAAGCCCTGCCGCTGAAAGCTTCGCGACATGCCATGATCAATCCGTTAACGGCAGAGGTCTGGAAAAATGCGCAATGGTTCAAATTGGCCAAGGCGCGATCAAGCCGAATCACCGGCGCGCACACCAAAATTGCGGCGGTATTTACGCCTGCGGACCTGTATATCGCAATCGTTGCAACCGGACCCTATCAGACGGTGGGCAAAGTGCCGACGGATCAGCTCTGGAGGCAAGACTGTTCGGAAATATGGCTCGATACATCACGGAAACAGAACGGCACGAATTTTTTTGAGTTGGTCGTATCTCCAACAGGCCGCACCCATGGCGTGTGGCATCGATCTTCCACCGCACCGACGCCCACATCGTCCGGTGCACCGGATTTGAATCATCCGTATGGCCTGATTCCTTGGAATATTCAAGGCCTTCGCGTAAAAATTGGGACAGGCTCCTGGCGCGGCCGCAACGCGGCAACGGCCGTAGTAAAAATCCCGATTGCCGGACTTCCCAAGCCCTTACGGTTTATCAGCAAATCGGGAGGTCGATTCCGCGTGAATGTGTTGCGGTATATTTGGCGCGCCAGTCCCGGTGGCCGACGGCGGCTGGTCCAATACAGCTTGTTTCCTGTGCCGCCTGAGGCACAGGCTTTTGCCCCCTACCTCATGGGACGCTTGGCGTTGATTTCATCGAGCGACGCAAATTTGGCGCTGCGGCGGTAATTTCGGACGCGATCGTGCCTGACAGCCGAAATTTCTTGCGGCGATTTGGTACCAAGCTTTTTTTAGCTTCTCAACGCATTGTTTCATCCACTATGATATTGTCGGCCTTGTACGAAGAATTAATGTCTGGAGTTGTCCTATGCCCGTTATTGACATGCCCATGGAAAAACTGGCAACCTATAGCGGCCGAAATCCGCGACCGGCTGATTTTGATGCCTACTGGAGTCAGGCGCTGGGGGAAATGAAAGCGGTAAAACCCGACGTGGAATTACGCCCGGCGGAATTTCATGCACCGCATGTGGACTGCTTTGATATGTACTTCACCGGCGTGGGGGGCGCGCGTATACATGTCAAATTTCTTCAACCAAAACATCGGACCATTGATACAAAACTGCCGGCCATCTGCATGTTTCACGGCTATTCCGGCCATGCCGGTGACTGGACTGAGAAACTTGCCTGGGCGGGAGCCGGTTACATTGTGGCGGCCATGGATTGCCGGGGTCAGGGGGGATTTTCCGAAGATATTACCCCGGTGCGTGGCACGACGCATCGTGGGCATATTGTTCGCGGATTAAGTGACCCGGACCCGCAGAAATTACTGTTTCGATCAATTTATCTTGATACCGCCGAGCTTGCCGGCATTTTGCTGGCGATGCCGCAAGTGGATGCGACGCGGGTCTACGCCATGGGCGGGTCACAAGGGGGCGGACTGACGCTGGCATGCGCGGCGTTGGAGCCGCGTATTGCCAAAGCGGCCCCGCAGTATCCATTTTTGTGCGATTATCAGAGAGTATGGGAAATGGATCTGGCCAAAGACGCCTACGTAGAACTCCAGACCTTTTTCCGCCAGCATGATCCCCGGCATCTGCGCGAACAGGAGATATTTTCCCGATTAGGCTATATCGACTGCCAGCATCTGGCACCGCGGATCAAAGCCAGAACACTCATGGCCATCGGTTTAATGGACACCATATGCCCGCCATCCACGCAATTCGCCGCCTACAACAAAATGACCTGTGAGAAGCGCACCGCCATTTACCCCGATTTCGCCCATGAGGTGCTCCCGGGTTGGTATGATCTGGTTTTTGATTTTTTCACCAACCAGTAGCGCATTGGAAGTTTGAAATTTGAATTGTGAGATTCCATGGGCTGGGCCGTGCGGCGCGATTTTTCCCTTCCTGAATTGCGTGCTGTAGCTCATGCTCTTGATGAGATCGTCCATCCCTCACCCCGCCGAATCCGCCCCGTTTGCCCGCGCAGAACTCGCGTGCCATATCACGACGAGCGTCGGTGCGCTGTGCCATGCGGGAACCGGCGGCGGTGCCCGGTCACGGCAGCCGTCACCTTGGCCTATCATTCGTCACAATATGCCGACCATTCATCCCGAAAATTTTCAAAAACCACTCCAACGGGCTATAATTCATATCCTTGATTGTTGCGCACGGAGAAAAAGCTCATGGTTCCTGTTGAAATGCCGACCTTAGCCAGTACCGATACCGCCGGGCTGGGCCAACTATCGGCCAATGTGGCTATTGATCCGGCGGACATTGCCGATCCGGCGCTGCGGGGTGTGGCGGAAAAAGTTGCGGCCGGTCGGCGATTGGATTTTGACGATGGCATGGCCCTGTGGAATTCGCGCGACATATTTACCATCGGAGCCTTGGCCAACGCGGTACGGGAATCCCTGCACGGCCGAATTACCTATTACAATATCAACCGTCACATCAATTATTCCAATATCTGTGCGCTTTCCTGCAAGTTCTGCGAATTTCAGCGCAAACGCGGTGAGGTCGGCGCTTATGAATATGATCTTGAGGAAATTTATCGAATTGCCGGGCAGGTCGATGCCGCCGGGGCAACGGAAGTTCACATTGTGGGCGGTTTGCATCCATGGTTGCCGTTTGCGTGGTATCTGGAAATGTTAAGCGGTATCAAAAAGCGGTATCCCCGTTTGCATCTGAAGTGTTTTACGGCCATTGAAATCGATCATTTTTGTCGCATTTCAAAGCTTTCCATCAGGGAAGTTCTCGAGGCCTTGCGTGAACATGGTTTAGGATCCATGCCCGGCGGGGGCGCGGAAGTGTTTGATGACCGGGTGCATGATGCGGTATTCAAAGGCAAACTGCGCAGCGACGGGTGGATGCGCGTGCATCGCACAGCGCATGAACTGGGAATAAAAACCAATGCCACGATTCTTTATGGCCACGTTGAAACCCGCGCCCAGCGTGTGCAACATTTAATTAAACTGCGTGAATTGCAGGATGAAGCCCCGGGCTTTCAGTGCATTATTCCACTGTCTTTTATTCCCGATGGCAGTGAACTGGGCCACCTGCCCGGAAATACCGGATTGGAAGACATGAAAATGCTGGCCATTTCCCGCCTCATGCTTTCCAACTTTCCGCATGTCAAAGCTTTCTGGATTATGCAAAGCATGAAGCTTTCGCAGGTCAGTTTGAATTTTGGCGTCGATGATCTGGACGGCACAGTGGTCTGGTATGACATCACCAAGCGCGAAGGAGGATCGGGCAATAAGCATCAGGAACAAACCGTCGAAGACATCCGCCGCCTGGTCGTGGAAGCCGGTTATATCCCCATAGAGCGCGACACACTCTATCGCCGCGTGATCCGCAACGGCAGCGACTGGCATGTTGCGTAGGATTGGAGGAGTCAGGAGTTGGAATTTTCTGGCGACGCTAAAGCCTTCCAACTCCCCGCTCCTGTGTGGTGGCTCGGTTCCCCCATTTTATT
>JAKATV010000380.1 GCA_021818565.1 Planctomycetota bacterium | reverse complement strand
CGCCTTTACACTGAATTATTTTCAGGCCATGTTGATCCAATTCGCGTTTTTTGGCGCTTACACCGTCGGCTCGCTGATCTATTATTTGATTTCCATGTTTTGGGGTGATCCGATTAACCGCATCGGTTACAAAACCGGTGTTATCATCGGCCTGCTGGTTGCTGCCGCGGGATTTATCATGTTTTATCCGGCGGCCATCATGATTTCGTATCCGTTTTTTCTCATCGCTTTATTTGTCGTCGGTTTGGGGTTTGCCATGCTGCAAATTGCCGCCAATCCGTACATTACCATTTTAGGGCCGGAGCGCACCGCTTCGAGTCGGTTGAATCTTTCACAGGCCTTTAATTCCTTTGGCACCACGATCGGTCCGATTATCGCCGGGTTATTGATTTTCAAAGTCTTCAACGGCCCGGGCAGCCACGGCGCTCAGAGCGTGAAAATTCCTTATCTGTGCGTGGGGGGGGTATTTCTGGTATTGGCAGTTTGTTTCATGTTCGCTCAATTACCCAACTTTACCAATACGGAACATGTCACGCGCGGGGCGGGGGCGCTGAAGCATCCGCACACCGTATTGGGCATGTTGGCGATTTTCATGTACGTCGGCGGCGAGGTGTGCGTAGGCAGTTCTATTATTAACTTCCTTAATCTGCCCAAGCTGGGCGGACTTAGCCACGAAGCCGCGTCCAAGTTTCTGGCGTTTTACTGGGGTGGCCTGATGATTGGCCGATTTATGGGGGCTTTTGCCCTTAGCGATATGCGCAGGAAATTACGCAATACCGTGGTGATATTGCTTCCCGTAGTAGCCTTTGGCGTCATCTGGATGCTTTCCGGCCGCGCTAACGCATTGCATTATGGCGTGATGCTTCTGCTGATGCTGGTGGCATTTTTTCTTGGAGCCTCCAGTCCGCAACGGATGCTGGCACTATTTAGCTTTATCATTATCGCCTTGCTGCTCACCGGAATGTTGTCCGCCGGCGCTGCGGCGATCTGGGCGATTTTGGGCATCGGTCTGTTTGATTCGGTTATGTGGTCCAATATATTCTCACTGGCTATCGACGGGTTGGGAGCCTTGAAAAGTCAGGGTTCTTCGCTTTTGGTTATGGCGATTCTCGGCGGAGCCTTGTTGCCGCCGCTGCAGGGAATCGTGGCGGACCATATCGGCATACAGTATTCATTTGTGGTGCCGATGATGTCATATGTATATATCGCGTTTTATGGCATGTACGGGTACCGCGCGGGCAAAATTCGAACCGATGTGCCGTTGGCAGCTTCCGGAAATGTACCTGCCCAAATCGGGGGCATTTAAGGGGGTGCCATGTTGCTGCGCGCGGCATTGAATAACTCCGACGGCGCTAAGCTGCGACGCTCATTTTTTCGGCGCGGGGCAGAGGTTGTAGCGCCCGATCTCATTGGTTGCACGCTGGTGCGAACGATTAACTCGGTGCGGCGCGCCGCCCGCATTATCGAGACGGAAGCCTATGTCGGCCCGCACGACCTTGCCTGCCACGCGTCCAAGGGACGCACAAAACGCACTGAAACTATGTTCGGGCCGGCGGGCTACGCCTATGTTTACCTGATTTACGGCATGTATTACATGCTCAATATTGTAACCAGTCACGAAGGTGATCCACAGGCGGTGCTGCTGCGCGCCGCGCTACCGCTTGATGGCTGGAAGGTGGATATTTCCGGGCCGGGAAAGTTGGCGCGAGCATTTGGCGTAACGCTGGCCGACTGCGGATTAGATATGACCGGTGAAGATTTTTACATCGTGAAAAGAATGCATGACAAGCCAGGCATCATCATCACTCCGCGCATCGGCGTGGATTACGCCGGCGAATGGAAGCACGCCCCCTTACGATTCCTCGACGCGTCTTAACCCGGAATCTTCCAAAAAAAGGTACCTGACACGTTTATTTCTGAAAAGGTGTCAGGTACCTTTTAGGCGGGTGGACGGATGGGGCGGCCGTCCACTGTGCGGATTGTACCGCCGTAAAATGCCGATGGTTCGCGTTGCGTGGGAACCTGCAGCAGCATTGCCCCATCATCAGCGATACCCGCACCGGTACCGCACAGAACGTGATCCTCGGCGGAAATCTCTACCAAACGACCGCGCAGATAATCCCGGTCGGAGATTTCGCGATGTAGTGCAGGCCACTGTCCGCTGGTGAGAGCGCCAATACATTCCTCAAGATTATGAAGCAGGGCGTTATTGACTTTTATTTTATCAACTGGGCTTCCAAGTTCACTCGCCAACGCGGTGGAAAACTCATGCAATGCCGGGTTTGCTGCGGCGGGATCGGCGTTGACATTCATTCCCACGCCAACCACGGCCACCGCCCGCTGTCCCATCGTGATACTTTCCGACAGTACTCCGGCAATTTTTTTTCCGTTAAACAGCACGTCATTAGGCCAACGCACATGCACATTGGTAAAAGCAATATCCTGTTTTGGACGACCGGGCAGCCACGGGGAGGGAAACCATGGCCGCATAAGCAATCGGGTTATCGCCAGGCCGGCTACCAAAGGAATATAGCAGTGCATATACTGCGGGACATCGGGGAACACCGCGCTTAAATAGATCCCGCCGTGGGGGCTGATCCATGCGCGACCATGCTGTCCTCGGCCCTGTGTCTGGCTTTCGGCAACAAAAAATTGCCGGGGAAATCCCAATGGCCGCTCGGAGAGTACCAACTGCTTGGCATGGGCCTTGGCTATATCCTGTGTGGATTCCACGGTGCCCAGGTAAGTCACTTCACTGATGACGCGCCGGCTCATTTTAAAATCCACTCTTGAAGCTGATTGCGGGCCTGCTGGGCGGCTTGCGCCGGGTTTGTTAAATCACGGACGTCAACAATAATCGGCCCGGTAAAGTCCTGATCTTTCAAATTGTTCACTACTTCCCGGCTCTCAGCTTGGCCGGAACCCAATGGTGTCATCTGAACATTTGAACCATTACGCAGGGCGTCGGTGCAGGTCCATAGTGCTATCCGCCCGGCCAACATCTCGGCGGCCTCTCGAGGTGAGCCGCCGGCGGCAACCACACGCGCCGAGTCCAAATTGGCCGCTAGAGATGGTGCATCCATACTTGACAGGAGGTGCAGAAGCCACGGGCATTGACCACAGGAAAGTGCCGCAACAACACCGGTACGATCCGCATGTTCCGCCAAGCGTCGAAATATTTCCGCGACATCGCCTGAGATATTCTGATCATCCCTCGGTTCGCCTATATAAATCGATATGACAGATATTTGCAGGCGATGGGCCAATTCGCAAGCCGATAGAGCATCATCAAGCAGTTTCTGCGATGTTGCCGCGTCAAAGGCGCCGGCCTTCCCCACGCCGACGCGCAAGGCCCCCATCACCAAACCGTGGGAAGCGAGAATTTGTTTAAAATGTCGTTGGGCTGTTTGACCAAAGGTTTTGGCATGAATTTCCGGGTGGCCGATCCCAATGGCCAACCCGCCAAAGCCCCACTTCTGTGCGTGTTGCGTAGTGGTTCGCAAATCCATTCCCAGCGGCTCAACGGCTAACAGAGGTATCATGGGATTTACAGGCTGACGTTTCATGCTGATCCTTGTATTGGTCTCGCCACGGCAGTGCGGGGTGCTGCGTAAAGGTTATTCGTTGGCGGCTTTTTCTTTCTCTTTTTCATGGGCGGCCCACGCCAACTGCACTAAAATTCCCACACAGCAAATACCGATGATAATTGCCAGAAGATTCGTCGGTTGCTTGGCCACATTGGCCACAAAGGCGTTGCGTAAATTTGCCGTGCCGTAACGCATAATCAATCCGGTAGTGCCGATGACAATCATTAACGCTCCTTCCAGCGTGCAAATGAGCACCGCAAAGGCTTCAAATATATACAACCCCGCAACGCCTAATACAATCACTCCCAGAATGGCCGGCACCCAGCGGTAATCCGGAGGTTCCTTAAATACATGCCAAAGCGCCACCCCCGCAGCGCCACCGGCAA
>JAKATV010000091.1 GCA_021818565.1 Planctomycetota bacterium | reverse complement strand
GCAAGTCGCGGAAAACCGCAGCCCGCCCGGTTTGGCGGGAAATTCGAGAGGCTCCCAAAGGGAGCAGGAGATTTTTATGTTGTTCAAGTTTTCCAAAAAATCGCACGGATTCCGTGGGGCTTCCTTGGCCGCTCATGCGAACGTCGGCGCTGCGGTGCTGGTGGCGTTGGGGATTGCAGGCCCCGCTGTTGTCAATGCCAGCGTGATCCAACTGACAACGGGTGATCCCACGGCGACGGCACCAGCCGGTTCCACGAGCGTAACTCTGTCAAACGTGGTCGATGCGATATACACTCCCGTCAGCGGGTCGGCATTGAATACCTCAGCGGGCACACTAACCTGGCAGGGGGTGGCGTTTTCCGCCGCGAGCGCCAACGTCACTCGCGCCGCCGGGAATCCCCAGTGGTTTACCCCCCCAGTCGCGGACACGTCAAGCAACGCCGGCTTCACGAACGTTTCTCCGAGTGCGGAGGACACAAACCTTTTGACTCTGATGAACGCCGGACTGGCCTATGACGCCAGTAACAGTGCCAATGACATGTCCGTGACGATCACCGGCCTGACTGCCGGCAGCAGTTATCGCGTGGACAATATTGTCTCTCTGGTAGGCATTTCCGGCCGCCCTGACCAAGTGTCTTATGACGGGGCATCCGCAGTACAGGCAGACACACTTGCCAGTCCCACCTCCAACGGAATCTATGACATATACGACACGGTGGCGGCTGACAGCAACGGCAAAATAGTGGTTGACTTCACGGGACCCAACGGCCCGTTCTACAACGCGGTGGTTGTGTCCTCCGTGCCGGAACCGGCCGCACTGGGGTTATTCGCCATCGGCGGTATGTGCCTGCTACTGCTCAAACGGCGTCGCGCGGTCTGAATTCTACGGGGCCGCACCGCAATTTTTGCCGACGTGCCGACGGTTGTCGGGACAGCATAGGGTTGCATTTATACTGCACTTGGCCACTGTTGGCACAAAAACCGTTTGTGCCATGGACATCCGGTTCATGGCGTTCCAAGTGCAATAGCCCTTGGAGGGCAGTCGGGTGAAAATGTATCATCAATTGCCGCGTGCAGCATATTGATGTGCGAGCGGGCTACGACAGATGTGAACGGGGGCCAATGCCAATGATTTTGGATTGGCCTCCTTTTCCCGATTTTTTTCAAAAGGAGCAGAAAATGAAAAGTCGTGCATTCACTTTAATTGAGCTTTTGGTGGTGATTTCCATCATCGCCATTCTGATTTCACTGCTGCTGCCGGCGCTGGCCAAGGCAAAAAGTCTGGCGTTGCGTATCCAGTGCGCATCGAACATGCGGCAAATCGGAATTGCCATGCAGGAATATTCCAATGAATTTCGGGGACAGTACCCATTGGCTTTCAGTCCAGGCTGGCCCTTCGGTGTCCTCGCTGGATGGACCCCCAGCACCAGCTATGTAAATTATCCAAATTCAGGTTTAGCGATGCTTTACTACGATTCCTTTGGCATTCAGGGAAGCAATATGGTTAATCCCCGTCCGGGTATACTCAGCCCGACGGCTCAGGGTATCTCAATGCTGTTCTCCACCCAACCGGGCGGTTTCACCCAGAATGCGTTCATTAAGCCAAGTTTTTACAATAACGGTGGCATTCTAATCAACTGGACTTTTTATTCCGGCTACTGTTATTGGGTGGATCGCGGCCAAGATTATAAACCATCTGGAGACATGTATGCCTTGGAGACTAATGCACAGAATTACAACCCAGGGACTTCTGGCGAGTATGTCTATGCTAACTATGACACAGATCAAGAACCGGCGTTGAATCCTCTGTCCAATCCGGCGTCGATTCTGGTCACCGACGAGGTTTTCCTGAACAGTTATTCCACCACGGCCGGAGGACTGACGGGATTTCCATTCCCAGGTGCTGTGGCATCGAATCACGTAACGCGCAACGACGATTTCCTGCCCGCAGGCGCGCACGAGCTTTCCAATGACGGGTCCGTGGTATGGCAACCAATATCCAAAATAAAGGCCAGATGGGGCTACGGCGGAGTGATCATGGGATGGTGAGTTGCCCTTCAAAATTCTTTTTTCCTGCATTAACGTGTGTTCGATCATCTGCCGAACGTACGGCTGGAGAAGAGAGAAAGTAATTCTTTTTAGGAGAACACATTTTGCTGTTCAGATCTCTTACAAGTTCCTACGGTTCTTCGCCGGGGGCCATCCCGATAGCAATTGGGATCGCCAGCGCATCACTGGCGGCGCTGGTCGTGGCGAGCGGCACAGCCTCGGTAGGCGTTATTTATCAGGATAACTTCTCCGGTTCGAGCAGCGCGCCGCTTAAAGGCGCAGCCCTGACTGTACATAACGGCATCAGCGCAACATGGACCGCCGATACCGTCTGGAAAGCAAACGGCTCTGTCGATGAAAGTCCCAGCTCCAGTGCCAGCTATGGTAACGCCTACCTTTCATTCAAGCCGACGAATGGCCACATCTACACCCTGTCCGCGGACGTCAACGCCACGGCTAACGCTCCCGGCACAACCAACTCCTGGATCGGCTTGGGATTTGTGACTTCCGAAGCACTCGGTAAGCCTTTTTATGAAAATGCAGGACCATTTATTCTCGATTATGTGCCCAACAGTGGATCTCATATTGTGACCTATACCGGCCTCGGCTTGAGCGGCCCACACGGGTATCCCTATCCCCGAATGGGGGAACAACACCTGCGAATGGCGTTGGATACGCGCGGTGCGAGATGGACGGTGCGATTCGCCGACAATGGAAAAGCCCTTGGCTCGGTGTACACTTATACAACCAATCCGGCGATTATCGCGGTGAGCTTCGGCACGTTCAGTGCGACAGGCCAGGTGCGCAGATTCTCGCTTACATCTTCGTCGGCGCCGGATCCGGCGACGCGGGGCGTGGGGAGCACAAGTAAATAACATAAACAATTTACGAGCGCGGATGCATGAAACAAAAGTAATCTGTTTCATATATAGCTTATGCTCATTTTACCGGCTGTACGCTGCGGAATTCGTGAAGTAAGCAATCGTAATTATTTCAGCGCCGACTGATTTGGTTTGTAAGTTGAGATTTAGAGGCTCGTTTTCAGTCAAGGATATTTGCGTCGATGTTTAGAAAAGGAACCTTCAATTATGACTAATTTCTCCCGACGAGATTGGATGACTACTGCGGCTACGGCGGCGGCTGCCATGGCGATGGCGGGGCGAAGCGCCATTGGTGCAGCGGCGGATGGCACCGTGCCCACCATCCCACCGCGAGGCAATGAATCATCTGTGTACCCGTTTGCCCGCAATGTTCTGGAGTTTGGTGCGCGCGGAAATGCCAAAACCGACAACACCGCAGCTTTTCAAAAAGCACTGGATGCGATGCATACCCTCGGTGGAGGCATTGTGCATGTGCCAGCTGGAAAATACCTATTTAAGGGGCATTTAACCATGCCATCCAATACGGCCTTGGTCGGAGAATTCGCGGGGCCGCCGGGTGGGTTTTTTGGCAAGCAGGGGAAAGGCGCCGTACTCCTGCCGACGGAGGGCCGTGGCAAGCTTGACGGCTCGGCGTTTGTCGGCATAAGCGGTGTGAACTGCACAATTCGCGGCCTTGGCATCTATTATCCGGAACAACACGGCGATGCAGCGGCACCGACTCCGTATCCGTGGACCATCCAGAATATCGGCCAACCACCTGCGGGAGGCCAGCCCCTGGCTGGAGACGGATCGGCCGGCCTGTCGGTCATGGATGTAAACATCAGTAATGCCTATCAGGGCATTGACCTGACACTTGCCCGGAGGCATTATATCGCCCGGGTTTATGGACGGCCGATTCTCACCGGAGTTTACGTTGATCAGTGCTACGACGTCAGTCGTATTGAGAATGTTCATTTCGTCTGGCCGTTCTGGCCATGCGGCAACCCTATTGCCGAATGGATACAAAATCACGGCACCGCTTTCCGCTTCGGTCGTACCGACTGGCAATGTGTTCTTAACACCTTTTCATTCCAAT
>JAKATV010000276.1 GCA_021818565.1 Planctomycetota bacterium | reverse complement strand
CCGAACAGCAGGGGGATTCCCAACCGCGTATCTGATACCGCCATGCGTTGGGCGGCGTTCTCCCGGAATATTCGGTATTTCCAAAATTCCGCTCCGGTCAAATGAGCCGGTGCGGGAATTCCCAGAAAGGATGAAACATCACCTGATTTGATGGATGGCGCGAGGGTCCGCAGATGCTGTGTTCCCCAGCACACTTGCATTAATTGCCCCACCTTCTCGCGCAGGGTCATACGTGAAAGCAACTCAGAGACTCTCTGGTCAATGGGCTGCGCAGCATTTAACCAGGGGCGTCGGCCCTGAATGGGGAATATCTTCCCATCCGCATGGGGCAATGCGGGCGAAAGTAAAATTGAACCTGCCGCCAAGGCCGCGGGCGCTAGTGACCGGCGGCAACACAGTAAAAACCAGTCGATCTTTTTTTTCATAAGCAATGTATCCGCCTATTTCGTCGCCGTAATTGCCAGACGCCCAGCATTCCCACACTCAACAAGGCAATCGTGGCGGGCTCCGGGGTCACAGTAACATCGGCAAATGATGCGGTGGAGATGCTGCCGGTATTGTGAGAACTTACGGCCAACCCGGCGAGGAAGCTTGAATCCGTGAAGTTTAGGGTCGGCACTGAGCCTATTTCGATCCAATCCAAAGCTCCGCCTGGCACCGGGGCCGTCGAATAATATCCGGTGAACGTGCTTCCTGTTTTCACCAGACGCACCCAGATTGTGCCGCTTACAGTGGCACTTCCGATTTCGATGGCGTCGGTGCCGGCGGCCGTACGGGCTTGCATCTGCACGCCATTGCCCGGTGTTAATTCCACCGCCACGAACTGAGCATCCGCCGCCGCCGAATCACGGAACATGACGCCGGCCTTTGCCCAGGCGTTTGTGTTTTGTTGCGAAGTAACCTGCGCGGAAATGGTGCCGTTGCCGGTTAAGGGGCGGGAAGCGAAATTGAATTGATCGGAAGCATTCCATATATCCGAGCCACTTCCAAAGACGGTAAAGGTTCCTTTGGAATAACTACCCGCGCCGGATATTGAAGGAGCGCCTATGTCAGTATCCGTCCAGGTGCTGGGCAATGCCGCACGCCCTGTACCCAGTGTATAGTCTAATACCTGCGACGCCCAATTATAATTTTGGGCGGAATCATTCAGTGTGCCATCACTGTTATGCAAGGTATCACTGTCCGCATCGTTCCAGTTCCAGGCGATGGCACCGACATTTTCTGCCGTAGCGGCCTGCAGGAATGGAGAAACATTATAACCGCCCGCCGATGTGGACCACCCATATTCTCCAAATATCATTTTAACGCCGGTATTCTGAACACTTGCGATGCTGCTTTCCATTCCTGACGTTCCGGTAGAGAACCACGAATTATACGCGTGAAGGTCGAATACCAGATTGTGCTGCGGATCATATTGGACCAGGGCTGATCCATCGGCGACTACAGGAGCCACGCTACCGGCTTCCTGCCCGCCGGGAATCACAATGTTTCCCGTGAAGCCGGTTCCGTCGCGGATGCTGTTTACCATGGTTTCCATATCCGAAAGCCATTGGCCATCGGCTGTTGGCGTATTCCAGGCGTAAGGCTCGTTCCATACCTCCAACCAAACATTCGACTGCCCCGCGAACTGCTTGGCCATGGCAGTAAGCTGATCGTTGTACGCATTCCAATAGGAGGTTTGTGAAGGCGTCACGCCAAGAATCTGAGATCCCGACCAAGTGAAGGGACAAAGAATTGTGGTATCACCGGCGGCAGAATTGTTGTTAACAACGCTTTGCAGTCCATGCAGATAGCTCCCATCGGCCTGAATAGTATTTGTTCCCATGGGAACCACGTCAAAATCGGGGATGTCTTCACGAATAATATTGATTCCCCAGGATGACGTTGCCGCCGCGCTATCGCCCCCGTAAACATCCCAGGCATTGGCTCCCCGATATCCTCCCGTGCCGGTCGATGCCACCGGGGAGCTCCCGGTCGCGGCATGCGCCATATGGGGCACCGCACATACCACGCAGGACGTGATCATGGCCATTTTGAGTAAGGACGATGTCTCAATTCTAAGTTTACCTGTTGACATACGAGAACCCTTTCTTCCCTTGGGAAATATTCCGAACAATACGCGTGCCTTTAAGGCCACGCCGACCGACAAAACTTTTCTCAAGCACCCAAACATCGCCTTTTGGCGATAGCGGGAGCAAAGCGATCAGCAACATTGTGCACCACTGCGAACCATGAAGGCGGGAGTTTATCATTCTATTTATGAGGCTTGATCACCATGAATCCGTTGTACAAAACGTCTGTTGGCGGTCTATCAAAAAACGGCGGTACCGCAGCATTCTTGCGGTACCGCCGTCAAATTATCCCAGTTAACCTGTAATGCGCCTGCGGCGTGCTATCAGCAATAGCCCGCCGCCCGCGGCAGCGAATATTGCCAGTGTTGCCGGTTCAGGTACCGCGGCGGACGTGAGATTGAAGTTATCGTAAACTTCCGTGTAATCGTAACTCGCCTGATGCTGCACGACCCGTACGCCAACATAACTTGTTCCCGTAGGAACTGTATCGCTTACATTGAAAGTTTCAAACGCATTGCCAACAGCGGCTCCCTGGCCTGAATTCAAATTGGGCAGGTAAAACGCGCCGGAGGAAGAAACTGGAGTGTAATCACCCGCGGTATTATCTCCGTAGAAATCGAGGTAGACCTGAGACGATTCATATACGTTCCCTGAAAGCGCCCACTGGAAACTCAGATTCAGCGATTCGCCCGGTGTTACCGCCACCCGATCTACCGCGGAAGTCTGAAAAGTCCCGGTCATAATCTCCAGTGCGTTGCCGGTGCCTCCACCGAGTTGAGCGACGGTCTGGCCGTTGGCATCGGCATTTCCCGTGGGGCCGATCACGCCGAAATAAGCGTACTGATTGGCGGCCGGATTGACCGTCAACTGCCAGCCGGGCACATTCGTGTTGTCCGTGGTCCCTTGGTAGTAGTCAAATGTTGAACCCGCGTTGAAACCGCCGTTCGTGAGCATGTTTGCTTGTGCGGTGCCAGCGACGCTTAAGAGTCCAACCGTCAGAACACTCGAAGCCATCAGCCCAATTGCATGATGTGAATAAGATTTGGTTTTCATTGTGGTATCTCCAAAAAATATGGTTTCATTGTTTCGGCCAGAGCCTCCGTCAACGCTGACGGATCATGGCGTGTAAATATCATTTCCGCACCCGAATCCCTTTCGCCAACGGCGCGGGGATTCCACGTGCAGATGTGTGTTCTCCCTTCGGACACTCCTTTCTGCAGCTTTCTGATAAATTCTGCGCGATGCCCAATCTATATTGGATTACTGTTGAACCAGCGGAATATGCGGCCAAAAATCGCGCCGCGTAATGGTTCCCATTGCCCGCGATTCAACATGACCGTCCCCGAAGACCAGATTGCAATCCATGTTATTGTTGTGGCGATATCGGAATCCGTGGAATGTCATCGGACCGGTGTGATCGAAAATGTGGGTGTACGTGTCATCGACATTGTAGGGCGCGATCGCACTGGAACTGTAAGTCCATGGATAGGGTGCATAAGAGATGGAGTTGTTGGGGCCATTGGCTACCATGTAGTCCTGCCAGACTTGTACAATTGCCCAATTATCCAACTGCATTTCAATTGGATCGGCCTGCCAGTTGGCATCGTATGCCAATTGGGCATCCCACGCGATGGCAGTCTGGTTGATATCCTTAACCGTCGAGAGCCTGACCGGTGGCGTGTATTGAGACCACCATGGATTAAACGTTTGGCCTGACCAATACCCAAAATCGCCATCTTCACCACTGAAGATGCGAGGATTCCCGGTGTATTGGTCGGTCCCTGCCGGGGCTAATGGTGCACCGGGGTCCATAAATACTTTGCTATCAGTCACCTGGCCGATGTTAGTCCCGGTCGTGGTTGGCTGCACACCCATTTCGATGCTAAGTTGCTGCGTCCAATCGCGAGAGACCCAGTTGACAGTATTGGCGTATCCTTATCACAAAGTTA
>JAKATV010000526.1 GCA_021818565.1 Planctomycetota bacterium | reverse complement strand
CCTTGTCTGTGCTTATTGCTCTTTTTTGGCAATATTCCCGCCGCTGCCACGGCGTCGGTGCGTGTGGACGGGACACCCATCGGCCGCGTGAACGCAGGTGTGTCTGCCGGTAAGGCACCCGGAAACACTCTCGATCATCCGCACCGGCAACTGCGACAAATCCTGGCACAACCCCCTTTCCAGCAATGGCGATTACGCGAACAGCGCCGAATCACGCGGGCCAAAAATCCGTTATGGGATTCCATCAGCCGGCAATGGGACCGACTGATGAAATGGCTGGGCCATTATTTTCATCCCCACAAACAGACCGCGTTGCATGGGCATCGCTCCGCGGCGGGTCTTTCATTTGCCAACATTTTGGAAATCCTGGCAACGGTGGTGGGGATCGCGATGGCAGCCGGTATTGTGCTGGTGCTTTTCCGCTGGCAAGCTTTGGGAAAAACGGCGGCGGCGACCGCGGATGGGCTGCTAAGCCGCGAAAAAATTAAGCAGGCGATGGAACAAGGCGACGCCTTGGCGATGGCCAGCGATTCCTGGATGCGCGCCGCGCGGCAATTTCACGGCGACGGCGATTTTCGCGCCATGTATCGGGCCATGTATTTGTCTCTGCTGGCGGGTCTGCATGAAACGGGAAAAATCCGGTTCCGCCGCAACTACACCAACTGGCACTATGTGCGTGATTTTCATGGCGATAAGCCGCGACGCGCATTGTTTGAATCCTTGACGGATTTATTTGATCACGTCTGGTATGGCAGAAAGCTGTATCCCAACATCAACCCCGATGTGTTGCGTGAGCAGATCAGCACTCTGATTGTGCCGCACGAACAACAAGATCGTGCCGGCCCGACCGGCGTTCCGCCGAAGGTGGGGGGGGATAAGCGTGCGTAAAATTCTGCCTGCCCTACTGGCTGGTGGCTTTATTGCGGTGTTCCTCTGGCTGCTGGTCAGCGTGGCTTGGACTACGTCCCGCGGTTCAGCCCAAATGCCGCTGTACAGCGCGTATCGTTTTGACCCCTACGGCTCGGCGGCACTGGAAAGATTTCTTCAGGCCTCTGGCCGGAAAGTAACACTTTTAACGCATCCCATTCTGCCCCACAATGCCACCGGGGTGCTGTTGAATGTAACGCCGCCTTACGAATCGGGTATGTTGGAAAATTATTCCACCGGAAAACATTACAATCCGCAGTTGCTGCGGTGGATTGCCGCCGGCAACACACTTATCGACTTCACGCAAAACGCCACCGCCTTAACGAGTCACTTCCACATACATATTCTTGGATTGCTTAGCGCCCCGCGAACTGATAAACACCGACACAAGGTTAAAAAAGCGGAGAAGAAAAAACGCGGCGAGCATCAAAGAAAACTGCGGCACATTCGCCTGCGGATGCCGGCCATTTTCCCCAAGTGGCTGACGATTATGGAAAACGGGGACAGCCCGAAAAAGCTCAAACGCTGGATACATAATGTACGGTGGGATTATTCCCCCATGCCGGGTGCCGGAGTACCCGCCCGGAGGCGCGAACTGCAGTTATTGGCACCGGCTTATCTGATTATTCCGAAAAAGGATAAGCACTGGCGGATACTGGCCAAAGTTAAATCCGGACCGGTTGCCATTGAAAGGTCCCTGGGTAAGGGCCATGTGGTTCTCGTGGGTTCACCGTGGCCCATACTTAATGGAGGCATCAGCCAGGCGGGTAATCTGGATTTTCTGCGGAACATCATCGGAAATCAGCCGGTTATTCTTGATCAGTGGAGTTTGGGCATCGGCCACAACTATACCACGCTGGATCTTCTGCGGCGTTATGGCTTGTTGCCGGCCCTGCTGGAATTATTTCTGCTTTTAGTGGCGTATGCCTTGAGTTGCCGAGGGTATCCAATCGTGCGGGGAAATGGTTCCAGAGTCATGGCTCGCTCGAGTTTGGAGCACATTGCCATGCTGGGGCGGCTCTATGAAAATTCACTTTCAGATTCTGAGATATGTCAGCGGGTCAATCAGGAAATAGCCCATCGCCTGGCGCTGGCGTTGCACTGCCGCCCGGATCAGATTGCGGAAAAGATAAAAAAGCAGCCTGACGCCATCGTGCGCGGCTGGCGATTATTAATTACCCGCCAACAAGCGGTAACGCAGAATTTGCAGGCGGGTTCAGGAGAGCTTAAACGGCGGCATTCCGCCGCGCAACGCGTCTTTGCGGATTTAATGACACAATCATGGCAACTTGTTAAGGAGATCACCGATGGCGGACATTCAGGACCCCAAGCTGCGGCACATCATCGAGTCGCTGGACGCCGGGCGGGCGGAAATAAAGAAAGTCATCCGCGGCCAGGAATCACTCATTGATATGATGCTCACCGCATTGCTGGCCGGCGGCCACGCACTGCTGGAAGGCGTGCCGGGAACAGCCAAGACATTGAGTGTACGCACGCTGGCCCTGACGCTTTCCTGTCGGGCCAAGCGCGTGCAATTCACACCTGATCTTATGCCGTCGGATATTTTGGGCACCACCGTATTTACGCCCGGCTCCAACGAATTTCATCTTCATGAAGGGCCGATCTTCACCGATCTGCTGCTGGCGGATGAAATCAACCGCGCGCCCGCCAAAACGCAGTCCGCGCTTTTGGAAGCCATGAGCGAGCGGCACGTTACCATTGATGGTCAGCGGCATTTGCTTTCGCCCGTGTTCACCGTTTTTGCCACGCAAAATCCGGTGGAATTTGAAGGCACGTATCCCTTGCCTGAAGCCCAGCAGGACCGGTTCCTGTTGAAAATTCCTGTGGACTATCCGGACGATGTTTCCGAGCGCGAACTGCTTAACGCCATTGATCAAGGCCATCCGCCGGACCGTCTGGAAACCTCCGGCATTACCGCCGTGCTGACGGTGGACCAACTTGCCACCGCACGGGAAAACCTGGCGATGGTACGCGTGGAACCGGCCATTCTGGAATATCTTATGTCGCTGGTACGCGCCACGCGAAAGCATGAATCAATTGTGCTGGGCGGCGGGCCGCGGGCCTCCATCGCCCTGCTTACCTGCAGCAAGGCCTGGGCACTGATCCATGGCCGGGATTTCGTCACACCGGATGATATCGCACGCTTGGCCCAGCCGGTGCTGGCCCACCGCATCACGCTTTCCGCCGATGCGGAAGTGGCCGGCACACGCAAAATGGAAGTTCTGGGACAAATTATGGAATCGCTTGAGGTTCCCCGATGAACGTACCGGGAAAAGCCACCATCTGGGGTCTTGCAGCCGTCACCGTGCTGCTGGTTCCCGCTGCGCTTAGCCCGATGTTTTTATATGTCGCCGTCGGTCTGGATCTGGTCATTGCCATTCTGTTTATTTTTGATGCGGTGTTACTGAAGACAACCGCGGTACGCGTAACGCCGGAATTCCCCGCGCGTGGCGAAGTGGGCACCGCGTTAAAATTGATTTATCGCGTTGAAAACAATTCGCAGTTCGCCTGCATCATTACCCTGGAACAACCCTGGCCGGATGGATTGTCGGGAACTCCCCTCCACATTCGTGTTACCGTGCAGCCGCGGGAATCGGTTCTGGCGGCCTTTGAAACTACGCCCATTGCCCGCGGCCCGCTGGAACTTCAACCGGCCATTATCAGCATGAGATTTGCCCTGCCCTGGGCTTTACGGCGCATCAGTGCCCCGCCGCCGGCCGCCGTGCGAATTTATCCCGATCTGCGGGGTATTCGGCGGTTTGAAATTTTGCGGCGGCATCACACCCTGGAGATGATGGGCGTGCATCGACGGCGTATATTAGGCAGCGGCCGCGAATTTGAACAACTCCGCGATTATCTGCCTGATGATGATTTCCGGGATATCAACTGGAGAAGTTCCGCCCATCATCAGCGGCTGATTACCAATGTATTTCAGGTGGAACGCCGGCAAGATGTGTTGATATGCCTTGATGCCGGCCGCATGATGGCCAATCCCATGGGCAAGCGCACCATGCTGGATTGCGCCATTGATGCGGCAATCATGCTGGGGCATGTGGTTATCCGCCAGAATGACCACGTG
>JAKATV010000095.1 GCA_021818565.1 Planctomycetota bacterium | reverse complement strand
CAGTCAATGACCTTCAGGCCATAGCGGGACACGTTCGGAAAACCGATGCGATTTTAATTGCCGATGGAATTACCAGCGTCGGCGCTATTCCGGTAAAGCCCGACGAATGGGGCGTGGATATTCTTGTAACCGGATCGCAAAAAGCGCTGATGCTGCCGCCGGGGTTGGCGTTTTTGAGCGTATCGGAAAAAGCGCGTAAAAAAATGGAATCCATTACGCAGCCGAACTTATATTTGAGTTTGCCCCACTATCTTAAGAGCTTGGCGGAAAATGATGTGCCCTGGACCCCGGCGGTGACGCTGGTGCGCGGGTTGCACAAATCCTTGGAGATGATCACTGGGGAAGGCATGGAAAATGTCTGGAAGCGCACAGCCGGGCTGGCACGTGCCACACGTAGCGCAGCCACGGCCCTGGGCTTGAAAGTTTTTTCCAGCGATCCCTCCGATTCTGTTACGGGAATTCATTATCCCGCGGGCTTTGATGACAAAACGTTTCGCAGCGCGCTGCGCAAGCAATTTAACATGAATATTGCCGCCGGGCAGGGCTCCATGGAAGGGAAAATTTTCCGCATAAGCCACATGGGATACGTTGATGCGTTTGACACACTGGGTGTGATCAGTGCTTTGGAAGTGGTGCTCAAGCAGCAGGGATATTCCTTCACCTTCGGAGCCGGTGTGGCGGCGGCGCATCAGGAACTTGCCAAACTGGTGCTGTAAGCGGGTGCCGGGTGCATTGAACTTTATGCGGCGGGCGCGGTGCGATGTTGCAGCGCTCGCCGCATTTTTTGGCAATGGCATATTTGATCGCCCACGCAACAGGTTTTAGTGGGGGCCATCGCCCGGCGCTTGTGCTGGGGGCATTGGTGCCATACAACAAAACGCGTTTCTGTGCGTTGTACCGTTTATGAATCAGTCCCAGCTTGCAAAACCAGATGCGGCGGCTTGTGCGCCTGTCGCACCCCTTCCCAAGCCTGCGCCTCCGCTGCAGGAACGTAAGCAACGCGGTCGCTGGTCGCTTACGCCTGGGTGGAAGCGATTCATTTTCTGGTTGGGATTTGCCGCGGTTTTTGCGTTGGGAGCATTTTTACGGTTTTGGCATCTGGGGTTGCAATCTCTCTGGTGTGATGAAACCGCCACGTTTTCGCGAGTTTCCGGCAACTTCACCTATCTTCTCAACACGCTTTGGGGGCAGGGATTTCCACCTGGTTGGTACGCGGCACTGTGGGCCTGGCTGCAATTTTTAAAAAATGTAGTCCATATTTCTCCCGGTACGGTCACGGGTTCCACATACCTGCGAGCACTGGGGGCGATTCTCGGTACGCTCAACGTGGCTGCCGCCTATTTTTTGGCTCGCCAATTCATGTCGCGTCGCACCGCATTGTTTGTCATGCTGCTGGTGGCGGTAAACCCTTTTCTGGTTTACTACAGCCGTGATCTGAAAATGTATTCCGCGTTTTACCTGATGGTTACGCTGAATATGGCGTTGTTTTTTCGATGGCAAGTTGGCCGCCACTGGATATGGGGGCCGCTGTATATTTTAAGCGGTATTGGCTTGATCGCGTTTGATCTTTTAGGTTGGTTCTTAATTCCCGTGCAGTTAATTTGTTTGATATTCAAACGGCGGTACCGCGCGTTGGATATGCCAATCTGGATTTTCTCGGTTGCCGTCATGGCCGCGTGTACGGACGGTTGGTATCAATTTCACAGCGCGTGGTTGAACCGTGCGGTGGCGCATCATGGCCGCATGGGAATCAGTTGGTTGCCGCGCTACAACGTCATTAACTGGCATACGTTGCTGGGGGCACCGACCATCAATATTTTGGGCATCCTCTGGCCGATTTTTCCTCCCACCCAACGGATCATTAACTGGTACGAACTGGGCGGGGATTATCACAATCATTTACCAACGCGCACGCTGCCGTGGCTGGCTGAATTAGAATTGTATCTTGCGGTATTTACAATTGTCATTCTCCTTATCGGCCTGATCCCATGGCGACGGTGGCTGGATAAAAAGCCGGAGGCAAAGAAGCATCCCGGGCGGTGGTGGCAGGTGGGGGTATGGATTTTTTTGCCAACGGTTTATTTTGCCTTGGCGTCCTTGCCGCCGGATAACCCCTGGTCCCTGTATCCACACCGCGTGATTTGGCTGCAACGGTATATGGGGTTTGTCGCCGTGGCGTGGGTGCTTTGGTTGGGCGCAGCAATCGCCCGGCTGCCTGGTTGGCCCGTGCGGGTGGTGATCGGCGCGGTGATGGTACTGGCGATGCTGACTTCGGCGCTGACCAATAACTTAATTTGTCGTGGTGAACCTTGGGCGTTTATTAATCGGCCCATCATAAAATATTACAATCCGAAGGATCATCTAGGCATGTATATTGCTTATTCGATGGAGTCCAATCATCCCAAAGATGATCCGGCGGTGTCGCTGCTGCAGTTAGAGCATATCCCTCTTAACACCCTTCCCGTGTGGGATTTATCCCCAAATTTGTGGTATAAAATTCCGCGCTTTGCGCTGCTGGAGGACAATCCCCTCCGCTGGATATCCACGATTCGCTGGGCCCACCTCAATAAGGGATTGCACACGCTGGTTCTGGCCGACCGCATGGGAGATATTCATTCCGGTCCGTTAAGCACGCCTGCGGTGGAAAAAATCCTGGGCAAGCAGTGGAAGCTTGTTAAAGTGGTGCGATTCAACTGGTATTTTGAGTGGCAGTATTACTTCTATAGCCCGATACGGGTACGTGTATTCCGTCGGATTGTTGCTAAAGCGCCTGCATAGCATGGCGGGGTTTTAGGGCGTGATACAGCACCCGCATGCGGCCCTGACATCGCCATTGCTATTGCCGCTGGTTCACTAACGTCCGCATGGCTTCCACCCGGGCCAGCGATTGCTGCCGAACTTCAGACTGGGACATATCGCCGTCGGGCATGGCTTCGGCTTTAGCCTGTTCCGCCTGGACAAATTCCGGCGTAATGATGGCTTCGGGTATGGCTTCCTCGGTAATAACCGTCAGAGCATTATCCTTCATCTGGGCATAGCCGCCATGGACGACAAACTGGTGTACGCCATCGGGCGTTTCGAGTTTCAAGGTGCCGGTGGATAATTTGGTTGTGATCGACGCATGATGCGTGAGAATGCCCAACAGGCCGTCATCAGCGGGTACGACGGCAAAGGTCGTGGGGGTTTCCAGAACGATGCGCTGGGGCGTTACCACCGAGGTATGAAAAGTTTTATCCGACATTCATTTCTCCGCGTATCAAGAGGTCGCTTAGCTCATGGAAAAAATCTCTCGCCAAGTCCACCGACAGGCTCTAAGATACCAAAAATTGGTGAAGTTCGCCAAGGTTGACGTTGGTTTCACATTAAGGAATAGGCCCATGCAGCGTACCGAACAAGATGGCGTTGTCATATCCTGTGATTTCTGCCAAACCGATTGGGATGGCCAATCCGCCATGATTGAGGGGCATCACGGTTCAGTGATATGTCTGGAATGCCTGAAAAAGGCGTTGGAGGAATCGGTCGCGGGGGAAGGAAAATATCAATGCACCCTGTGCTTGCGAATCAATATCCCGGCCTCCCTGCCGCGCTGGCACTTTCCCAATCGCCCGGAAAAACTGGTCTGTCAGGAATGTTTGCATCAGGCCGCCAAGGCCATGAGCAAAGCTGAACATGTAGACTGGACATGGAAACGCTGAGCAAAAATCCGACATAACCAAAAAAGGTGCCATTCGCGCCTGAAACCTTTGATTCCAATGAAGGATTAGCCGCGAGCTGATTTTCTGGTCCGTTTTGGCGATTACGCAATAAGTCCGGGGTTCCATTCTTCCGGTGAGTACGCAACCAGCATGCCGACCTTCCGGACGTGCTGGGATCCCAACTCATCCTCCAAGGCATGCCAGATCATTTCTTGGCGCTTGTGGTCCGGCTTGCGCCGAAATGTCGGGGAGATAATGTTGCCGACGGGGCGCCCCCCAACCTTTTGCAAATGGTACTCTGGATTATCCAGAGAGAGCCGGTTGGTGAGAAT
>JAKATV010000424.1:1260-4065 GCA_021818565.1 Planctomycetota bacterium | reverse complement strand
TCCAGCGATGGCCGTCGGGGCCGAAAATTTTGGCGACATCCGTCGTTAAAAACATGAGAAACGCCGCGGCGGATAATGCGGTTAAGGCTCTGCGCCGTGTGATGTAGGCCATGCGTGGATCCGATAAAATCATACCCACCGCCAACAGCGTTAGAATCAGCGTGACAAAATGCGGCACCCAGGTCCGCGGCGAAGCCCAAAGCATAAAAGCGGCTACCGCTCCAATTTCTAGCACATATCGGCGATCGCGAAGTGTCGGTAACACTTTCCGTGACCACCATAATCCGATCAGCCCGATGGTGATAAGAACCATGCGAATAATCATATCCGAAACCGGCCCCGACACGTTGATGACATTAACATAATGAGCCGGATGTAATTTATCCGGGTGCATGGGAAATGCCGGCACATGGCGGATCAGCCGGGCGATGAAAACCGGTATGGATTGCCCGACAAAATAGGTCAGATGGCCGCCCGACAGATAGGGCACAATCATGATTCGAGTCCACTGCCGCAGCCACGCCATGTTCTGGCTCCAGCCGAATATGGCCGCCGGAATTAATAGCAAGCCCAGAAGCAGGCCCGCCAGAAAACCGCCCGCGACATGCCATTGGCGTTTCCACAAAAAATAAATGAAAAATACCAGCGGCGTAACCTTAATGCACACGGCAAACGCGATGAGAATGCCCCCCAGCCATTTCCATCCCGGAGCGTCAAGCTGTGCGGCGCAAAGTCCCAGCGTCAGCGGTAGCAGCATTAATAGATTGGTCTGCCCTTCCTGAATATCCTGTAATGCCGGCCAGAACCAGACGGCCAAAATTAACAGAATCGCGGTAACGGACAATTTCACGCCCGCCTGTCGGGCTATGCGGTACACCGCCCAGAATATGCCGATGGAAAAAATGTATTTGCACATCGCCCAGATGAATTCCGCATTCGGCGGAGAAAACCAGGTCAACGGCCCGAATATCGCCAGCGTTACCGGGGGGGTTGGAAACGTATCGCTGGTGTACGGTACATGGTGTTGTATAAACGGCGGCACCACGACCATCCAGCGGTCAAAGTCGTTGACGTAACGCGTGGAACCGGTTTTTTCCCGATGGATGACCCGCGCACGCGCCTGAAAAGCCGCGACAATCGTGACAATCAACCCGACCGCCAGAATAATTCCGACGGCCAGTTGAAGGGGGGATATTGTGTTGCTTTTGGCATTCACAGTTGCCATCGTTTCTTTCCTGCCGCCGCACAGGGCGCGTTTCCGCTAAAGCTTCAGCGATCCAATACGCGCAACCGCTTCCCGCACGCGGGATTCATCCACGGTCAGCGCCATGCGCAAATACCCTTCTGCCGCCGGACCAAAGCCCGCACCCGGCACCGTCACCACATGCACTTCTTCCAGCAGGCGGTTGCACAAATCCATGGAACTTATTCCTTGCCGAGTATTTACCCAGCAGAAAAACCCGGCTGTGGGTTTGCGAAACTTCCAGCCAAGGGCGGATAAACCCCCATGAAGCGCATCGCGCCGTCGCCGGTAAATATCCATTTGTTGTTTCACATCCGGATGATCGTAATGTTCCAGTGCCGCGGCTCCGGCAACTTGAATGGCATTAAATTGTCCGGAATCCACATTGCCTTTCACCTGCCCCAGGGCCGCCACCACCGCCGGATTTCCCACCGCCCAGCCGATGCGCCAGCCGGTCATATTGAAACTCTTGGATAACGAATGAAATTCAATGGCGACATCCATCGCGCCGGGCACCTGCAAAATACTGCACGGCGGCTGCTCAAAATAAACCTCTCCATACGCCAGATCATTGGCGATGATCCAGTTGTACTTTTTGGCCATGGCCACCGCTTTTTCATTGTACTTTTTGGCCATGGCCACCGCTTTTTCATAAAAGCTCAGCGGAGCGGTTGCCGCTGTTGGGTTGTTGGGATAATTCAACCACAGCAGCCGCGCCTGCTGCCGCACGTCTTCGGGAATGGCGTCCAAATCCGGCAGAAAATCGTTACTCTCCAGCAAGGGAAGATGAAATACTCGTCCGCCGGAGAAAATAGCGCCGCTGGCATATACCGGGTAACCGGGCTGCGGCACCAGAACCACATCACCGGGATTAATAACCGCCAGAGGCAAATGGGCGATGCCGTCTTTGGACCCGATGGTGGTGATGATATTTTTATCGGCATCGGCCGTGACGCCAAAACGTTTCTGCATGAATCGTGCCGCCGCCTGCCGAAATGCCGGCACGCCCTCATCAAAGGGGTAGCGGTGATTTTTGGGATCGTAAATGGCTTTGGCCATTTCATCAATAATAAATTTATGCGTGGGCAAGTCCGGATCACCCACACCCAGGTTAATAACATCTTTTCCCGCAGCCAGGAGTGCGCGCTTTTTACGGTCAATTTCAATAAACAAATAAGGAGGCAATGCCTGCAGGCGTTGAGACTTGGTAAACGACATTAAGAATTTCCTTCCATCAGCGGAAAACAAATCGGCGCTGCCACCGGGAAAATCCGGGGCACCGCGCAGATACGCCAGTGTAAGAAATATTGAACTTCCGGTAAAGTAGCGGGTAAGGTTACAGGGGGGGCGAGGAGTTAGGAGTTAGAAGCTAGAAGTTAGAAGTGGCTTTTGGAATCAATGGCGGCGCGAAATGCGAAATATTAAATTCCAGGTCCCAGGTTCTAGGTTCTAGATTCCAGGTCCCAGGCCACAGGGGACAGTAGCGAGGAGTTAGGAGCGGTTTCAATGAGTAATGAGTAATGAGTAATGAATAGACTTAAGGAATCGCTTCGCTTCTGCAA
>JAKATV010000424.1:0-1250 GCA_021818565.1 Planctomycetota bacterium | reverse complement strand
GGACCTTGCGCCGCGGCTGCAAACGGCCGGACGTAGGCCGGACGTAGGCCGGACGTAGGTTACGGGTTACAGGGGACAGGTTACAGGGACATTGGAAGCGCTGGCGCTGCGGAATGCGGGGTTCTAGGTTCTAGGTTCTAGGGGACAGTAGCGAGGAGTTAGGAGCGGTTTCAATGAGTAATGAGTAATGAGTAATGAATAGACTTAAGGAATCGCTTCGCTTCTGCAAAATGCTAAATTCCAGGTTCCAGGGGACAGGTTACGGGGGCTTTGGAAGCGCTGGCGCTGCGGAATGCGAGGTTCCAAGTTCCAGATTCCAAGTTCCAGATTCTAGGTTCTAGGTTCTAGGTTCTAGATCCCAGATTCCAGGTCCCCCCCCAACCGTCCCGGGGACCCAGTAACTGGATGGTGCTTAACTTTCACGGAGATACAAAAATTTGATGCTGGCTTATTATATTCAAACGCTTAATCCGTTTATCTGGCAATGGGGAAACTCCGGATTTGGTATCCGCTGGTATGGAACTGCCTATTTGCTGGGCTTTATCATCGCGTACCTGCTGATGAAACGCTTTATCCGCACGGGCCGTATGCTGCTGCCCGCGGAGCAACTGCCCGATTTTGTGCTTTTTGTGGCGATATTCGGCGTGTTAATCGGCGGACGCCTCGGTGAGGCGCTGCTGTATCGCCCCAGCATGTTTACCAATTTCTCGCCGCCGTTTCCTTACTGGGGATTATTGAAAATTCAGGACGGCGGAATGGCTGCCCACGGCGGAATTGTCGGCGTGTTTATCGCCACGTATATATTCGCCCGTCGTCGCGGCTATCGCTTTCTGAACCTCGTCGATTGCGGTGCCATGGTCGCTCCCATTGGAATATTCTTTGGCCGCATCGCCAATTTTATTAACGGCGAAGTGTATGGCCATATTTCGCACGCGAAATGGGCGGTGCAGTTTCCCACCGAATTGATTTATCAATCGCAACCGCTGGATGCCCGGATTCGCCACTTGGCGGGGAAAATTGCCGCCAAACATCCAGCCAGTGCCCATTTAATGAATCAAGATCCGGTCGCCGGTATGGTGCGCTATATCAGCCATCACCTCCAATGGCATCATCCCAGCCTGGTGCCCGCGCTGGCCCTGCATCCAAAAGAGGAAATTATCAAGCTGTCGCAAACGGGCAAATACGCCTTTCTTAACGCGCAGCTCCAGCAGATTCCGGATTTTCTCCGTAAAATTAAGCTCGACGTTCAG
>JAKATV010000308.1 GCA_021818565.1 Planctomycetota bacterium | reverse complement strand
CACTTCACCATCCATGGTGATATCAAGCATACCACCACTTACCCGAGCGCGCCAGTGCCGTTATTGCGAATATTCGCCGCGGAGCGGTAAACAGTTACAGCTGCTCAAACTGCGCTTCCGCATCCGGATGCGCAATCCATACCACGCCGCTGGTATCGCCGGGGCGAATCGTCCAGAGCCGACTCTTCATATTCACCAGGTTACTGTAGCTGATGGTGAAACTCGGCTGGTTCACATCGGCCGCCACGGTTACCAATGCTCCGCTATTAAGAATTCCCTGCGGCTGGCCCGACGCGGCACCGCTTCCGGAAATAAACGCCTGATTCAAATCCCAGGCCAAGGCGATCCCACCTTCATCAAAAATGAAGTTGGAAAGCGCGACATTGTTATCCTGCAACAATTCATCGGTAACCGGCAACAGCGTTCCCCAGCGGTTCAGGGACATCTGCACGCGGGTGTATACCGGTTTTTGCGGCGTGATGCCCACGCCGTCGCCGTTGAGCCACGTTCCAAGCGAAGCCCCCGTCGCGCTGGTCTGGCCCAACGTGGAAATTTGCCGCACCGGAATAAACAGCGAATTGCCGATGTTAATGGGATATTTCCGCGCCTTGTCAAACAGCACCGATTCCGCCAGAACATCGCGATAAAGTTGGTTGGCATACTCCGTGGGCACCAACGCTCCGCCATCCGCCAGTACGGTTTCATCCATACCGTCGGCCTTGGCAATCATGCGTTTGATACGTTCATCACTGGCTTTGTGCGTGAAATGCCTGCGGACGCTTTGCGCGAAATCCCCCAGATTCTTAAACCCGCCGGTCGGGTCCAGGTCTTCCCGGTCCGGGCCGATCACCAGTGTGGGCCGCACGGTTTTCAGGCCCCTGGACACTTGATCAATAACGCGCGTGGTGATCTTTTGCGCGGCGGCCTCCAACTGTTCAGTCATGGATTTTTGAATTCCCGCCACGGCTTCATCCAGGTCTTTGATCTCAAGTGCCACCGCTTCCGCCACGGTAGCATCTACCGCGGCCTTGGCCTGATCATCAGGCAGGTCCATGACGGAATCTTTTTTCTGCCCCAGGTAATCTTTAAGAAATTTGACTTTCATAACTGTGTCCCCGTAAAAAAACATTGAAGTAAAACATCCAACGGGCCGCCGAGCAGCGCCGCGGTTCCCAATATCTCGGGACCGCCGGTCATGCCGGTCACATCCGATTCCGCACGCTGTAGGGATCAACATGTGCAGATAAGCACAAAATCAGGATTTGATTCTGCTGCGTGGGCCAGGGTATTGGGAGTTGAGAACCTAGAACCTAGAACCTGGAATCTGGAATGCGGCGGAAGCGCTGGCGCTTATGGGCGTGGTTGGAAATAGCGATGAGGGTTTTACCGCAGAGCCAGCGGCTTTGTGATAAGACGTATTGATCCGTGATCAGTGATCCGTGAAAATTGTTGATCCCATGTCCCCGTGTGAAAGTGTGATTGTCACAGAGGCCCTTGGGGAGCAATACTTCGTGTCTTTATGTTCCCGATGACCCCGGCTTAAATAATTGTGATCGGGATGGTAAACATTCCCTCGCGGTGAGCCGGTAAAATCTGGGTCAATCTGTGCAAGAAGTTTATCCCGTGCGCGCCGGGATGGATCAAAAACACGACGGGCGGCTATCCACAGATTACTCAGATTACGCAGATTAACGACGACGATGCAAAAATGATCTATTTGGCCCCTGCGCCTCAAATCCGCGGCGTAAAAAATCTGTGTCAATCTGTGCAAGAAGTTTATCCCGTGCGCGCCGGGATGGATCAAAAAAAGTTGGTTCATTGAGCGCAGCGACCAAGGCGGACGAAAAAAAGGCGGAGCAGTCATTAACCACTCCGCCATAGAAATCAATATTGATCCGTGATCCGTGGTCAGTGGACATTGGCTAAAGGTCCGTGATCAGTGATTAAGGTTTACCCCGTGCGCGCCGGGGTGAACATTGCTTACGGCAACAATTCTGATCATTGATCCGTGATCAGTGATTATTGCAACTTCGCCATCCGCCGCCGCAAGGCCAGGCCGCCGATCAGGGCCAATCCGCCAACCGCGGCCAGAAAGCCTGAGCCGGGGATGGGGGTAGTAGTTACAACGGACATTGATCCAATGTAGGCCGTCTCATTATTACCTTTTGAACCAAACGAGCCGATGTTCGCCGTTGCCAGCGTGACGGCGAGATCGCCATATGTGAGGTTACTCGCATTAGGGTCTACGACGGTGTTGTATATGGTGGAGAGCGCGTAGCTTGTACCGCTGCCGTTGCCCGTAACCCAGGCTTGCGTGGAGCTGTTATAAATGCTCACAGACGACGAACTGCTGATGCTGTATGCACCCGAACCCGCCTCCATGTTAATGACGTCGTAATAATCCGTGCCATCGGTGAGGCTCAGGATTGCGTATGGGTGCGCCGAAGAATTGTTGCTTGTGTTAGACAAAACGGTGAAAGACATTGTGGTATTGCGCAGGTCGCCGAAAGAGCCGCTGCCGGGGCTGAGGCCCACGTACGAGGATGTCCAATAGGCGCTATCGCTCACAGTTAATTCCGCAGATCCTCCGTTGCTGCTGGAATACCCAGCGCTTGCTGAATCGGAACCCGCATGACTGGCATACGCACCGTAGGAAAGTGCCAGCGTTGGCGAGATGTTGCCGGTCGTCACGACTGTTGCACCGGAACCAGAGGGGCCGTTCGTCGCGGGCGTGGCGTGGTTCCACTGGCTGCCGCTTGCAGTGACCGTGCCGCCGACTGCCGCCCCCGCCGAAAGCAGTCCCGCACACGCCAAGGCCCCAGCCATGAGGCCAACGCCACCGATACTGAGATTTCTTTGCGTCTTCATAATAAAGACTCCTTATAAAAGAAAAACATCTTCTCCCGGAGAATCTCGACATGGGACCCTCTGCAGGGGAAATTTAGACAAAATATTCCCGGCTTCGCATTTGAAACATTTCAAACGCGCCGTTCAGCAGCTTTTCGTCAACAATTTCGTCCGGTCTTTACAGGACCGCCAAGCCATCTGCCCGGCGTTTCAGCAGCACCATTCCCAAGCCAACCGTGCCCAGTCCCAGCAAGCCCAGCGAGGTCGGTAACGGCACGGCGTTGACCACCACATTGGATACGTCAACGGTATTGTCGCTGTAACTTCCAGGCGAGCCGGTGATGGGTGTCGTGTTCAAGAATTCGATTGCAGTTAGGTTGGATTTCGCCGTAAATGTCAGTGTATTGGATGTAAAATCCGTCGTGTTAATATTGGACACCTGAAAGTTGAGCGTTGCGTTGCTGTTCGCTGCATCCAAGGCCAAGGCTTCCATCGTAGCGGACGGATCAATGCTGCGCTGGGCCGCGACGTAGCTGAGCGTATAAACCTCCCCGGAAATCGTGGAAATGGTCTGCTCAATAGATGCGGGAGCATCGAGCGACGCATTCTGCAGGAACGCGAAATCATTGACGCCGGACGTGCTCCCCGGGGCGAACGGCGAGCCGTTGCTCGAGTAAAATCCGGTGTCCGGACCATTCACGCCAACCTGGTTTGTGGCAATCCAGTCGGTCGGGTTCGTCGGATTGGCTGGACTCTGGGTCGGAATGGAGTAGCCCGGGGGCGTTACATAGCTGCTGGCATTGGCCGAGAAATCACCATTGGTGACCAAATTGGCCGAGGCCGTGCCTGCCGTGAGAGATACAACTGCCGCCGCCATGAAAGCTGCCGCAGCGACACCGAACATTTTCTGCATTGTCATAAAACCAGACTCTCTATACAAGCTATACAAGCGGCCAAACCAAGCCGAATCACGGTCAATCACCGCACGGCGGAATCCGAAGATGCCGCCGTTACGATGAATATCCGCACCGCCATAGCTTTAATACGGCGCAGAACCTGACCCCCGCAATTCCCGACACTTTTTTTCAGCCACGCTTTTTTAATATTGAGATGCCACACGGCAACAGGTGTGTAGCTCTCTCTGGCCACTCCATTAGCCAATATGGATGTATACAACATCCCAAAATG
>JAKATV010000195.1 GCA_021818565.1 Planctomycetota bacterium | reverse complement strand
GGTATCCATACCATGACACTCCTGAAAACATGTCCTTACATGTTCTCTTCGGCCAAGGCACCCATTTTTCTTGAGCAAATTTCGCGCTGTAGTACTAAAAGCCGAGCGATTCCAAAGAATTCCCAATAAAAGGTACCTGACACCTTTTCCGCGTCCCTCGCCGTAGCGGCAGGCGTGCTATCGCAAAAGGAACGGTGCGGCGGTATGATCTTACGTGGTTATGGAGAGCTTACCGGGAGTTGCTCTGATTTTATTAACTTATATAAAAGGGTTAGGGGTATGTTGCGACGAATGGGTGCGGAATTTCTGGGAACGTTTCTGCTGGTGTTTGGCGGCTGTGGCAGCGCGCTAATTTCTGCGGCGTTTCCCCACCTGGGCATTGGCTTTGCCGGCGTGGCTCTGGCCTTCGGCCTTACCGTGCTGACCATGATTTATGCGGTGGGTTATATTTCCGGCGGGCATTTTAACCCCGCTGTGACTCTGGGCTTTTGGGCCAGTGGACGCTTTAGCGCCAAAGATATTTTGCCTTACATTATTACGCAGGTTATCGCGGCCATTGCCGCGGCCGGGGTGCTTTATGTGGTGGCCAGCGGCCGACCGGGATTCGTCGTGGGCGGCTTTGCGTCCAACGGGTTTGGGGCGCTAAGCCCCGGGCACTATAGTTTGTTGGCGTGTATGGTGGGGGAAATTGTCTGCACCTTCTTTTTCCTGACGGTGATTCTGGGCGTTACCAGCCCCGGCGGGCAGTCGGCATTTGCCGGCGTGGCCATCGGCCTGACGCTGACGCTGATTCATCTTATTATGATCCCGGTGGACAACACCTCGGTCAATCCGGCCCGCAGCACCGGACCGGCTCTGATCGCCGGTGGCGCGTATATCGGCCAACTCTGGATGTTCTGGCTGGCACCGATTGTCGGCGCGGTTCTGGCGGGGCTGGTATATCGCCTGATGCATCCGAAAGCACAGTGACGCCGCGGGTTAAGGCGTCAGCAGGCTGCTTTGGCACCGGCGGGCCGGGATTCTCCTGACCGCAGGTAGAATCTGCAGCGCAGCTCCATCAGCAACCCAGGCCGGCCTTTATGTGCCACGATCCGTTCGTTTCCTCGTCCACGGCGTGCCGGGAACGCGACGTTTATCCACAGATTTCTCAGATTACGCAGATTAACGGGCGACGACGAATGAATCTTATGTAATTCGGATTTTATTTGTTACGAATGCGTCGTTATTGAAACCAACGCTTTATCGCGTCTTTTAAATGTGGAGGAAGCACGATTAAGCACTACCTCGAAGTGACGGGCTACCACGTCGGCCTGCTGATCAACTTCGGCACCAAATCATTGCAACACCAACGTTTTGTTCGGTAAAATCTGTGGAAATCCGAGAAATCTGTGGATAAGACGTTTTGGTTGCGGCTGCGCCGCTTTGGATCTCCAATTCACCTGTTCTGTTTTCATCTTGTGAATTTCCGTCGTGCCTTTGATCGGTATTATCAGTATTTGTCAGTATTGATCAGTATTATCAGTATTATTCAGTATTGATCAGTATGGGTCGTTGGTCATTGAACGTCCTGCACCTCCCTGTGCAAACTTCCCCGTCGTATCCGTGCCACAAACCGTCAAATTCTTCGCGGCGCGCGAAGATGTTTCGGCAGCGAATTATCGCACATCCCCATAACAATCCGCGTAATCCGTGGTTTTATCCCGCGCAGGTCTCCTTTTACGCCTTAAACCGAGTCACGCGTAGTTCGGCTATTCGGGAAAAATGTTTGACATTTCCGGTTGCCAGCACGCTATGCGACTCCACCGCGGTTGCGGCAATCAGCGCGTCCATGGCGCTTAATCCGGTAGCCGGGCTGTGTTGCTCCATATAAATCGCGGCGCGATGGCCGATATTTTCTGAAAGCGCCATAACCGTAAAATCAAACGCGGAAAGAAAATCACGGATGCGCCGCTGCTGCTCCATGCCCCGGCAACCCTGCAGCAGTTCCATATAGGATATCACGGAGGTCTGGCGGGTTGTCGTCTGATCAAGTAATTCAGCGGCCTGAACGTTGCCGCGCAGATACCAGATCAGGACATAAGTATCAAAGAGCATCGGTGCGCCCCGCGCGAATCTGTTTTACATATTTTGCGACATCCGCCATATCCACTCGGTCCGCCCACATTCCAAACGACGCGTGGCTTTTTACACTCGGTTTGCCTTTGGCCGATGGCCTGGCTATCGGACGCATGACCGCCTTGGGCCGCCCGCGGTAATAAACCGTAATGGCTTCATTGCGGTTCAAGGCATCAATGATTTCGCCGGAACGCTTTCGCAGATCAACAAACGTCGCTTTCATGGTCCAGCCTCTTAAACATCACACTTCAAGTATACACCTCCGGCCCAAGCATGCAAACGCCGCAAAACGCCGTAATCCCCACCCGGCGGGAGGTGGCGAACAACGAACAATATTGGCTTTGTGTTTTTGAACTGTGATCCTACATTGGAGTTTACCCCGTGCGCGCCGGGGTGACCTTGATCGTCGGTTTCCCTCCCTCTACCTGTACTCCCCCGCCTCCTGTGATTTTCCGTCGTGCCTTTGATCGGTCCCGGCGCGCCGGGATTGTCCATTGTTCGTTGGCTTTTCGCGATGCAAAACCCGCGTGTCGTAAAATCTGTGAAAATCTTTAAAATCTGTGGATAAGATTTTTTGGTTGCGGCGGAGCCGCGCCAGGCTCTCCTGTTCACCTGTGTTATTTTCACCCGCTCAGCGGTGCCAGCCGCCGCTTGCGCGGGGCGATCAGGCCCAGGCCGAGCAGTCCACCACAAAGCGTGGCCGTGGATGAAACTATGATGATCATGGCAGAAAATCGAAGGGGTTTTTTATGGGGTTTTCGAGTTTGGCCAGAAGTTTTTCACCGATTGCCAGCAGTTTTTGCAGCGTGCCGGCCTGTCTGGTGCCTGCGGCGGCACGCTCCGCGGCGAATGCGGTGCCCGTGCCGGCTAGCGCCCATGGATCAACAATCGGGGCGTCGGTTGTCGCGGCGGAGCTGCGATGGTGTTCCCGGCTGGTACGAAGCAACTCTTCCGCGTGGCGTTGCAGCAGTTCCAGTATTTCCGCCGGCAGCGCGGATTGCGCATGTGAATCATGCGTGGCGGCATCCCGGCCAGGCGGCATGGGTTCCGGGGCGGCGTGGAATTCATGGGGTGATTCTTTGTGATGCGTCATGATTGAATCCAAGTTTTGCTGTATGGGCCAACGGATGAAATCTCAGCGGTGAAAATACTGATCTGCCCCACCCGCAAACGAATGCGCAAGCGGGTGAAATTAAATGTGCCGGTGATGATGCAGCCGGTGGCGGCGGTAAAACTTATCGGCACATCGGCGTGATAAGCGGCCATGCCGGGATCGCTTTGCGTCAGCCAGCCCACCACCATGCCGTGCAATCGCTGGCCGGTAAGAATTCCCGAACCAAAGCCCGCATCGGCAAAGGCTTCGGAATCTTTTTCACGAAATTCTTCATCAAGCCGGGCATCATAAATGTTGGCTGTGACACCCGGCGGCAGTGTGACCGCGGCAGTCAGACCGGAAAGGGGCAGGGAAGTTGGCATGGGTAAAATCTCCAAATAATTTCGGACAGGCGGCGGGAGAAAACTGCTTTATGCCGCGGTAAACACCTGGCATTCCAGGTGTACGCTGGCGGTGTAAATGGCGTAAAGCAGGGAATTAAAGCCCGGCATGGCGGGTTGAATATCCGCGGTGCGCGTGCATATTAACAGGTTGCCGGTGGATAAATTCAGCGTTGTCTGATCCAGCAAATCGCCGACACGTTCCGCTCCGGCCAGTGCCATGTTGATATCCGCGGCGATGATCTGAAGTTGCACCGGCACAACGGTGATGCGATCCCCGGAAAAATCATGACTCACGCGGCCTGTACCAAGCCGCACAACCACCAGGGGCATCGCCGCCGAGGGCGGCGCTTCGGTTAAATAAACCGTGGCGGCGGCGCCGAAAATGGCCGCCAGCGGCGCATCGCCGGTAATTTTACTGATCAATGCCTG
>JAKATV010000317.1 GCA_021818565.1 Planctomycetota bacterium | reverse complement strand
GTTTTTTCCGCAGCTCAACGAGAACAACTATGTTGTACACTTGGTATTACCACCCGGATCATCCTTGCAGCAATCCATTGCCGTTGGTAATCGCATTACCGCGGATCTGCGGAAAATTCCCTATATAAAATATGTTGTGCAGCGCGCCGGCAGGCCGGATCTGGCCGGGGATGTGCGGGGTCCCCAATACAGTGCCTATCAGATTTTGCTGAAGTCCATGACATCGAGACAGGCTCAGATATTTCGCGCGGATATGGCGAAGCTCATCAAAAAATTCCCCGGGGTGCTGATTTCTTATAACAGTGTGTTATCTGAACTTATCAATCAGGCCATGTCCGGATCGGGGGCACCGGTGGCGGTACAGGTGATCGGCAATAAGTTTACAGCGCTGCACCGAGCTACGGCCATGCTCACGGCGCTATTGAAAAAAGTCCCCGGGGCGCGAAGTGTGGTACCGCAGACCGCATCCTACGCACCGGAAATACGGGTGCGACTGCGCTACCGGCAGTTGCGGCGTTGGGGCCTGTCTCCGATGAAAGTGCTGGCACGCATCCACATGCTGATTCGTGGCCGGACCGTCGGACATATCTATCGTGGCACGCGTGTCTGGCCCGTGGTTTTAACGATGACGCCCCATTATGGTCGGCGCGTTGCAACCCTCAGCCGCCTTCCGATTCGCACCGCCGGTGGAACTTGGATTCCCCTATCCGAGGTGGCCAGAATTTATGAGGGCCGCGGCTTTTATCTTGTTTCCCATATAAATGGCCAGCGGGCACAGATGATTAGCGTACATCTTAAAGGCGTCACCGCGGGACAATATGTCAAAGCGGCGCAACATGCGATGGCGCACATTCATTTGCCGACTGGCGTAATCGTTAATTTCACCGGCTCCGCCGAGGCGGCGGCCACGGCACAGCACGATCTGCTGGTGCATTCCGCTATAGCCTTGGTCGGCATTGTGCTGTTGCTGTTTTTCGTGCTGAAAAATATCAACAATGTGCTGCTGCTTTTAATGAATCTTCCCATGGCGCTGGTGGGTGGTGTTTTGGCAGCGCGGATTAGCGGCGGAGTCCTATCCTTGGGTGCTTTGGTGGGGTTTATCACGCTTTTCGGCATAACCCTGCGTAACTCCATCATGCTCATGTCGCATTATCAGCACCTCGTGGCCCGCGAGGGTAGAACCTGGAATGTGCAAACGGCCATGGAAGGAGCGGTAGATCGGCTGCCGGCGATATTGATGACCGCTCTGGTGGCAGCCCTGGGATTACTGCCGCTGGCCTTGGGTTCCGGAGCGCCGGGAAGGGAACTTGAAGGGCCAATGGCGCAAGTCATCGTCGGCGGCTTGTTTACCTCAACACTCCTGAATTTGATTGTTCTCCCCACTCTGGCGGCCCGCTGGGCTAAATTCACCTGACCCCGAGCAACCAAACAGATCCTACCGAGACTCCATCGCCCAATATCCCGGTGGTTCGGGGCGAGCTTACAATTATTGAATATCCTGCCCGATACTGAACCTGCTGACCATCCTGAACAGACTGTTTTTTATGTTGCCTTGCTATCCGTGTCGGCAATTGCATAATAACACTGGATTTTCCGGGTGGTGCGACTATCAGGACTTTATGAGAACTTGTCATCGTGTGAGCGTTTTCATGGTATTGGCCTGCCTCGGCTGGGCTGGAACCCTTTTTGCGGCACCTGCGTCAGCGATCAGGGCCGGAGATTCGCTGGCGAATAATCCCCTTTTGCCGCCGGCAATTGTTGTATCCGACCTGTGGCCGGATTTAACGCTTAATCAGAGTGTGCCATCCATCGCTCCCGGACGCTTTGAACCGCTTTATTCCGCCAGTGACTGGCGGCGTTATGAAAAAACATACGCCCCGCAGATACTCTCAGCCATGCGTCATCGTGTACTGGATAAAATTTCTGTCGCCAATTCTTTATTACAGGCAGCCGAAAAGACCAGTCATCCTGGCTTGGCCCGCCTGCTGGACATTAAAGCCTTCGCATTAACTTATCAATCCCGCATCGGCTCGCCGGTGGCCCAGCGTGCGCTGGCCCATTATATGACTCTGGTTGCCCCGGATAATATCGTTGAACTAGGCCCGATTTGGACGATGAGCCAGTTGCTGGCATATCTGGGCACTACGCCTCCGCAGGATCGCGAACACTTTGCCGCGCTGGCCGAACGCGCCGATGTGCAATTAACCATGCAGCTCCTGCGCGATGCCCAAGTGGCCGCCGCCGCCCGCACGGTTCGCCTGCTGGTGATCGAAGAGACCCTTCCCGTGCGGAGAAATCCGGTGCTGATAGGGCAAATCGGCAACATTCGGGCCTTGACCAGTCAAAGTGTCGCCATGATGGATTATCTGGATCAGCAATATCATAAGCTTCTTCAAGGCGATGTCGCCGCCGCAACACCGATATATCTGTATGCGTTAGTTATTCAAAATGAGCCTCTGGTGCGCCGGGAAATTGTCCGCCGCTGGCCGAAAAGCGTGCCGGCGGAAATGCAAAACCTTCTGGCCTCAGCAGCGGTAAATTCCCATGCGGATTATGCGGTAGCCAAATTGCTGCACGACGCCGGCTCCGCGTTGCCCTGGGGAATTCTGCGAGACCGCACCCTTTACGCCTCCCTGCGGCATTACCAGAGATTTCTCAATAATCCAAAAACAAAATGGGATCGCATTTCGCGGACGCTGGCGAAAATTGCTGTCGAGCATCTTATTGAGCAAGGTGCCCGACCGCACCCTGATCTGGCACCGCTGACGCCGTTTCTCGGCCCGCCGAAATCACCCAAATCATGACAATATAAAGCTTTTCCGGAGAACAACTTTGAAAATTGATGCGCACCATCATTTATGGCGATACAGCCCCGACCAATATGCCTGGATCAGCACCGATATGTCCGTTCTGCGGCGCGATTTTCTACCCGATGATCTGCGGCAGGCGATGCACGCCGAGGGAATTGACGGGGTTGTCACCGTCGAGGCGCGGCAAAGCGTCGAGGAAACTCGTTGGCTTTTGGAGTTGGCGCAAGAACACGAATGTATAAAAGGTGTTGTCGGCTGGCTGCCTCTGGCGGCCGACAATATTCAAGCGGAACTAGATCGCTGGAGCAAACATTCCAAGCTCAAGGCCCTGCGGCACGTGTTGCACGATGAACCGGACGACGCCTACATGCTTGGCGCAGAGTTTAACCATGGCATACAGCTTTTGCAGAAATTTAATTTGGCTTATGACATTCTGATTTTTGAAAAGCATCTTTCGCAAACCATACGGTTTGTGGATCAGCATCCCAATCAGATATTTGTGCTGGATCACATCGCGAAACCGCGCATTAAAGACCGCGTCATTGAGCCATGGAATAGACTTATTGCGGAATTGGCCAAACGTCCGAATGTTTTTTGCAAGCTTTCCGGCGTGGTCACAGAGGCGGATCATCGCTCCTGGTCGTCCGCCGATATCCAGCCGTATCTGGACACGGTGCTCAACGCCTTTGGCCCTTCGCGGCTGATGTTCGGATCGGATTGGCCGGTTTGCCTTCTGGCGGTGTCATACGCCCGGTGGGTGCGAACAATTCATGAATTTATCGCACCGCTTTCCGCGACCGAGCGGGAACAAATTCTGGGTAGCACCGCCGCGAAAGCGTACCGGCTTTAGGAGCCTGGCCGCCGCCGATCGGGGCTGCGAGGTCATCTGCGGCAAGATGCCTGCGTTCCAACGGATTGTGCCGCCGGTTTGTCGCATGGGTGGGGGCGAGAAGGGGGCAGCATTGTTGTCTTCGAACTTCACGGCGGCTTTCATGGGCTTGGCAGCCTTAAAAACTCCGCAAAATATAGCCCAATTATGGCCACGGTAAGGCTTTTTTCCAAATAAAAGCGGGTGGGAATCCCGATAGTCATCGGGACGGCCCCGGAGCCGCCGGAAAAAATTGCTACACCTGGCTCTTCACGCGGGATTTGATCGGTTGGATAAACCGCCCAGCCGCCGCTATACTCCATGGTTTATAGGTGTTGGTATGAATTCTCGGAGTTAGAAATTATGGCAGT
>JAKATV010000263.1:1107-4055 GCA_021818565.1 Planctomycetota bacterium | reverse complement strand
GATGAGCCGCTTTCTGGCGGATGACCCGGACGTGCCGCGGGGGCAGGTGTCACAGGAACTGGAACGGTTGCGCAAAATTAACGCGGCGCTGTTATCTTCCGTGGGGCAAACCGGGCGGCAGTTCGCGCATAAATATGCCTCCCGGCTTTCGCCCGCGGAAATTGAGGCGGCGGTGCGTTCCACGCCTAAAAAAATGTTCGCCGCGCTGGAAGTTTCCTGCTGGAAGAAATATACGGAACTGGCAAGCGAACATCTGGATGAAGCCGCGATTGATCATGAAATCCGGGAAATTGTCCGAGAGTTTGTCGAAAGCGTCATCTGAAGCGTCGGCCACGGGTCAATAGTGCGTACATAAACAGGAAATATCATGGATGCAGTTCACTTTAACGAGGGCTTATTTCTTCAACAGCATCATTTACAGATCATGCAGCGGCATATTTTATCACGCCTGGGCGCCATGCGACCGCTGGCGTTCTCGTATCCCTTTGGCTTAATTGAATCGCAGGTTTCCGCGGAATCACTAAAAAATCAGTTGGTTCGTTTTGAGCGGCTGCACGCCATCATGCCCAGCGGCCTGGAGGTGCGATTTCCGGAAAGTGCGGATATTCCGTCATTAAGCATTAAACAGGCCTTTGAATCGCGCACGGGATCCATGACCATTTATCTGGCCGTGCCGCTGTGGAGTCCGGAAAGAGCCAATGTCGTGACCGGCGACGGCAAAGATCAGTGGATGGTCAAAAGCATTTATCGGGTTTCAGAAATAGAGCAAACCGATGAAAATACCGGCCAGAATCCCCGGCCCATCGCGGTGCGGCGGATCAACGCGCGTTTTCTGGTTGAAGGTGATGACACAACCGATATGGAAGTTCTCCCGGTGCTGCGTGTGGTGCGCGGGGTAGGGGAAGAAGTGGGGGCGGTGCGGCAGGATCCCAATTTTATTCCGCCATCCATGATGGTCAAAGGCTCTCCGGTGCTGCGGGATTTGCTGCGCGAGTTCGCCAATGAGCTGGAAGCCGGCAGAACCGAATTGTCGCTTCAGGTTGCGCGCGGCGGATTCAGTGTGGATACCATGCGGGGGGCGCAATTTGAACAATGCCTGCGATTGCGCACCATCAGCCGCTCCATCGCCCGGATTTCCAGCATTCTGAAAGTAAACAATGTCACGCCGTTTGAAATGTATCTGGAATTGCGTGAGCTTCTGGCGGAGCTGGGGTCGATGTATCCGGATAAGGACCAGCAGTTGGCACCGTCGGCGTATGACCATGACAAGCCCGGCATCTGTTTTCAGGATTTAACCGATAAAATCCGGGGGCTGTTGCGCGGGGCGGTCACGGCGCGGTTTATCAAAGTGGAGTTTAAGTCGCAGCAGAATATGTTCCTGGCGGCCATGACCGAGGAACAATTTACGCAGCCCAACGAATATTTCATTGCCGTGCGCACGCGGGAAGACCCCATTGCCCTGGCCAAGCTTGTGGAAAATCAGGATCAGTTCCAGGTTGCCGCGCCCAGCATGGTGGGAAAACGCATTTTTGGCTTAAAGCTTCAGGAAGAACGCTATCCACCGGTGGAGTTGCCGGCCCAGGCGGGACAGCATTATTTCCGCATTAACCGCCAGGAAAGTCAGCGCATGTGGGACCGCATTAAGGAAGAAAAATCTATGGCCATTCGCTGGCTGGGCATGGAGAACAGTGATTATTCCCTGACGCTGTTTATGACGGTTCCGGGGTAGTCTTTGCGCCTGGGGCGTTTGCGGCCAATCAATCCTAATATTTAGGTGTGACAGAGCACTATTGCTTGTCAATCCTGATTTGTAGGCGTGACGGGGCACTGGTGGTACAATTCCCCACATGGTCAGGAAATTTTGACAGGATTCAAAATCATGACGCTCACGGAACTTACAGAACCTTTTTTTCAATATATATGTCGGCTCAATCGCTGGGCGCATGGCGGCGGCCAATTGGATGCTGAGCTGGTGCGGGCGGAAATAAAGCGACTGCTGACGGATATGAAAGCCAAAGCCGCGGCCACCGCGGGCTTGGCCGGTCAATATGAAAAGGTCGAATTGCCGCTGATTTTTTTCGCGGATTTTATGGTCAAAGAAGGTGCTTACAACATTTCCAAAAAATGGAAGGAACTGGCCTTTGACCGTAACGAACTGGGCGGCGATGAAAAGTTTTTTGATCTGCTGGAAGAAACCCTGAAAGACCCCAGCCCGGCGGCCAATGACCGTCTGGCGGTGTTTTACACTTGTCTGGGGTTGGGCTTTACGGGCTGGTATGCGGGACAGCCTGAATTTTTACGGAAAAAATCGCGTGAAATTCGCCTTCGCCTGGATGCCGGATCACCGGATTCCGATTCCCGGAAAATCTGTCCCGACAGTTATGAAAACGTCAACACCGCGGATTTGATCGAACCACCGGGCGTTAAGCTCGTGGGCATTGCGGTGGTGCTGGTGGTGTGCATTATTACGCTGTTAGTGGCTAATTTTTATCTATTTCATCAAAGCGTGTCGGAATTAAATCAGGCACTGACGATGGTTCTGCGCAAATAGCGGCAAGGCTCAAAAACCGGCTCCCCGGCGCATTAGGCCGGGGGAATTAAATTGAAAGTTAACGCTGCGAGTAAAAATATGAATCCTCTGGATTTTCTAAACAGTCTTTCCCCCAACGGCAAGCTCGTGGCAACCGCCGGCGCGACCGGGGGCGTGGTCGGTGCCGGGGCCTTGGCTATCGGTGGGCATTGGCAGTTACTGCTGTTGCTATTCATGCTGGTGGTCATCGCGGTGGTCGCCTTCGTGATATTTCGGCTTCTGGTGGCCTGGTGGCAAAAACGTAAATCTCGCCCGATGGAACAGAGCCTGGCCGGTAATGCCGGTACCGCGCCGCAACAGCTTAGTGGCGCAAAAAAGTTGGCGGATTTAGACTCTCTGCGACGGGTGTTGGGCACGG
>JAKATV010000263.1:0-1097 GCA_021818565.1 Planctomycetota bacterium | reverse complement strand
CCGATCTTGCCACGGGGCTGGAAAAGTTTCACGCCGCCGGCAAAGATTTATACAGCCTTCCCTGGTACGTGCTGGTTGGACAACCCGGATCGGGTAAAACGGAAGCCATCCGACATTCGGCCATGGGTTTTCCGCCCGGGTTGCAGGATCAACTACAAGGCTCCGGCGGCACGATTAACATGAATTGGTGGTTTACCAATCAGGCCATTATCCTTGATACCGCCGGGCGGTTAATGTTTGAAGAGGTGGCTCCTGGGGCCACCAGCGAATGGCAGGAATTTCTTAAACTTCTGCGCACGCATCGCCCCAATTGCCCGATCAACGGCATGTTGCTGGTGATTCCCGCGGAAAGTCTGCTGAAAGATTCCGGCGAAGTCATCGCCCGGAACGCCGGAAAAATCGCCCAGCAGTTGGATATGATCCAACGCACACTGGGCGTGCGGTTTCCGGTGTTTGTCCTGATAACCAAAGCTGATTACCTTACCGGCTTTAGCCAATTCTTTGATGATCTTACGGACCCGCAGTTGCAGCATCAGATCATGGGTTGGTCCAATCCGGCGGCTCTGGATGATCCATTTAACATGGACGCGGTTGAAGATCATCTTCGGCAAGTTCATGATCGGCTGGTGGAGCGGCGGAAACGTCTGCTGGCTGATCCGGTGCATACTGAGGATCCCTCGCACAATCGGTTGGATCAGGTCGATTCGCTTTTTGCATTTCCTGAAACGTTGATCAAACTTGCGCCGCGGTTGCGGCAATATCTGGAAACCATTTTTGTGGCGGGGGAATGGTCGGCCAAGCCGTTGTTTCTGCGGGGCATTTATTTCACCAGTTCGATGTCCGAGGGCAAAGCCCTGGATGCGGACTTGGCGCAAGCGTTGGGCGTGTCGGTTGACGCCTTGCCTTCCAGCGGGGTGTGGCGGCGCGATCGCGCCTATTTCCTGCGCGATTTATTCCTTCAGAAAGTCTTTAAGGAACGCGGGCTGGTTACGCGGGCCGGTAACGCCATGCAGCAGCAGCGGCGGCGCAAAATTACGGTCCTCGCGGCGGGATTTGCCGCGGTTATTCTTCTGCTGGGCAGCACGTTTTACGCCTTT
>JAKATV010000052.1 GCA_021818565.1 Planctomycetota bacterium | reverse complement strand
TCAACGCCGGTCGAATTCTCAGAATCGCTTCAGCTTCCATGCCGGGACTCCTTTCAGAAATACGGATCCTGAAAGGCTTCATCGGCCAGCCAACTATATTTTCTTGAGCTTTTGTGGCGTTGTAGTACTAGGAGCCTGTCCGAGTAATCGCCGGGTTGCGACGGCCATTACTTGGACAGGCTCCTAGTCTTTTTTGCCCGCATCGCAGCAATTTTTTCCATATAGACAACATTTCGACACAGAATAACCATGCTTGGAAATTCATGAAGGCCGGCATACCACAGCATGACATGAGCCATCCGATGAGCCCGCCTGAATTCTGACTTTTGCAGGAACTGATGCACCGCCGCACATTGGTTAAACACACTGACGTTCGGTAACTGCAAGTTAAATACCGCAATATTAAAAGCACCGTTCCCACTTTCCCGATGCGGGTAGGGCTTCAGCACCGCAAATTTGGAAAGCACAAAATCAGGATTCATGGGGTGCTCGGGAAAAACCCTGGTCCGAAAATGATAATCCTTCACCGCCTGTTCAGCCCATGGATCATGCGGAAAAAACCAGGGCAGCACGTTATAGAAATCCGCATCGTCGGGATAGGGATGTAATTCCTGCCGAGTATAAGCGTCTATATAAAACCAGGAAAGGCGATTCAACGGAGCGGCCACCCAAAGCCCATTCAGTGTGTTGACATTTACTTCCTGGTGCCGACTCAAATCGCGTTCTACTTGTATGTAGATGTGAATGGCCTGTCCCGGCCAAACCTTCAGCGGAGACGCAAACACCATATGCGAAGTGTTCCTGCCCGCTAAACGCATGGAGCAGTAGCGCATCACATCCAGAATTCCCTCCTGTCGAAGTTGCGGAGCATAAGTCCTGATAATACTGTCCAGAAGCGGACGATCTGATTTCATCGCCGCTGCATAGGCATAGATGGCGACGATTTCATCAGCATTAACAGGCTGACCCGCCAGAATGTGCGGGGAAAGTCGGGGAATCATGGAAAACTGCCCAAGTTCTGTCAGTATCCAGAGCGCAGCCGCCTGATTCTGCGGAGTTCGGGACCGCAACGCCAACGCGGCGGCTACGGTGAGATGGCCCGTCTGCACCGCAGCGTCCCAAGTATCGCGCCGAACGCCGGCCTTTCGACCGGTCCCGGTAAGCCACCGGTCGGCAAGCGCCACGGCGTCGATGGCCCCGGCCATGTCGGGGTTATTTTGCGCCGTAAACTTACGATTGTCATACAGATGGCCAACCGCTTTCAGCAGGGTGTAATCATTGGGATATTTACCAGCCACACGGGTAGCCTCACGCAGCAACGCTGATACTTGCCAGGGTTTATATGTTTTCCAATTCAATTCTTCGGTAAGTACCAGCGGTGAATCAGAGCCGGTGAGTTTTTTTGATTCGGCCAATATTGCCGGTTCCAGTTTCGTCAACACTTGGGCCAATTGCTTATTATGACAGGCCGCCGGATCGAATATGCTCGCCGGGAACGGCAGGAGGCGATTTTTCAGGGATTGTGCCAATTCGGATTCCAACTTGTCCATACCATCGGTTCCACGCCACGCCGCCTGATTTTCAAACCAATAGCGCACTTCCGCGAAACGCGGATCGAGCCTGAGAACCTTACGGAAGAGAGTAAATGCCCGCGTTGACTCAATAGGAAGAAAAGCAGCCTTCCCCAATTCCGTCAGGCACTGCATGCTGTTGCAACGAGGTTCACAGAGGTAATGCGCCAACGCCGGGGACGGCGGCTCGTTCATATATGTCATAAAGCCGGCATCAACAGTACCCAACAAATTCCAGAAGGACATCGGCGTGTTGTAACGCATGGTATGAATCAGGCGGCCGTGACGGTTGTAGAGCACAATTGTGGCCGTGTATCCACCCACACCATGTTTTAATGTGCCCCCCACCGCCACGCTGGCTTGCCAGCCCGGAAAATAGCGGGCGATGGCACTTTTAGAATAATGCCGCAGCAGGCGAACCATATTGGCCCCGCTACGGTTATAAAGAAAATAGGCGTGCCGATTACAATAATTGCCGGGTGCCCAATCCAAATCCATGGAGAATAAAAACGCGAAGGCCTGCGCCCGATTAAACCCGTGCGAGGCGTTTGCAAAGGCGTGGTGAAAAGGAAGAAATAAGGCGTTAAAACCGGCGTCGGCGATGGGCTGATGCGGAAAAAACGGGAAGTCCTTTTCCGCTCTGGCAATGGGGTGCTGCGGCAAAGGCAACGGTGCCATGCGAGCGAGCCTAAATGGTCGGGGAGCCTGCGCCTCCGATGTTGCGACGCCCGTCACCACCATCGCCCAAATGGCTGCCGCCACAATGGTCCCATTCAGTAGTTGCCAGAAACTGCAATATCGGCCGATGCAAATTCCCTTAAACGTCGGCATTCTCTTTTTTCCTTTCATTTGGATCGGATTAGATATTTGTCGATCTCCGGACGATTTGTCGCCAGAAGCTTTTTTGCTCGCACACTTCCGGCCGCCGCCGCTCGGCGCAACCATTTTATTGCATTCACGGAATTTTGGGGAACACCTCGACCGTATGCATAGGCAACCGCCATTCCGATCATTGCGTATTTGCTCCCCTCCCTGTCGGCTTTCCGCCACCACGCAATCGCGATCGGAAAATCCCTATGCACACCGAGCCCGTTATAGTAAAGGTTACCAACCAAGAACGCCGCAATGGGAGAGCCTTTCGCTGCCGCCTTGCGGTACCATAGCATTGCCTTGTGATCATTCTCGGCGACACCACGTCCATTTTGATAGAGTGCCCCGATCTGGACCATCGCTGGTAGACTGCCCCCTGCTGCCGCCCTGCCATACCACTGGATGGCCTGCGGAAGGCTGCGCGAAACGCCTTCTCCATTCTCGTACAAAACGCCAAGGCGGTACATCGAGTTATAATTGCCGGCCTCGGCAGCGCGATGTAATTTCTGAATCGCTGCGTTCGTGGCATAGCCGCCAGGCAATTCGGGCTGGACGAGCCTGCTTGATAGTAGGAACATCTGCGCGATGGCCAAGCTGACAAAAATATATCCGAAAATTATCAATCCCCGCCCCTTCTTATCCGGCCCCGTTACCGGGACGGCACGTTTAGGCCAAATGTTATACCCGTAGGAGAGGCCCCAAAGCCCGATGAGGAAATTCCAAGTTGCACCCGGGGCACTCACGACGCAATACCTCCGCATACACAAAACCAATTACCTCGATTATCTTAACGCAGCAGAGAGCTATCGCAATCTCAAAAACGAAATCAAGCGGAATCAGCAGCGTTGGCAACCGAACGGCAATACTGTTATCACGCTGATCCTGCATGCGCCCCGGCCACGGCCAGGCCCGATCCACGGATTGGCGGTAAAACCGGTCAGGTCCGGAAGAAAGCAACCCCAAGCATGTTCAATGAAGTTGCGGCGCGTCATTAGACGTTACATTCAGGATGACTTAATATATTTGACTGCAAAATGTTCACGCGAACCTAAGGATTGACAATGGGCTTCTGCAGCAGGATCACCGGCGGGTCAACGAGCCGCGACGGCACACACCAAGGCCAGCGACCGCTGATGGAACCGGGTGCTTTTTCATCAGCGCTTCATAAGTTACATGGGTTGCCGCACATGGATTGGCGGCAGGCCCGGAATATTATCAGCCAACGCCTTGAGCCTGAATTGACTGGGGCAGCAGTAGCCTGCGCGGTGCGATATTGGCTGGAAATGATGGCCGCCGCCGGTGGCACCCGATATGCTGTTTTTGAGGATTCTGATTTTCTAATTATGCACAGCGGCGGAGCGGGCCGCGCCCGGCGCATCACCGAAGCCATAGCTCCAGCTTGGCATTTGATCGGGAATCTAATGGAAATCAGCCCAAAGGGGGACGCGGGTGGCCCGGGGCTTGAGAAGCGGGCGATTCTGATTTTTGATAATCCGGACCAGTACTATGACTACATATGCGTATTTTATCCGGACCAAAATACAGTCTTCGGCACCAGCGCGGGCGTGTTTCTTTCCCAAGGCTATCCACATATCGTGCTTAATGCCGTTGCAAACGCGGTTTCGCTTCAGACGCTGGTGCACGAGTTGACCCATAGCGCTGTAGCGAACCTGCCGTTGCCGCGCTGGCTCAATGAAGGGCTGGCCCAGCAGATGGAGGACCTTGTCCGTGCGGCGCACCTTCCATTTAAGCTTTCCGCCCGCGAATTGCGCGTGCAGCAGAGATATTGGGGATGGTTTGGAATTCAGCGATTCTGGTCCGGCAGCAGTTTTAATCTGAAAGGCGGCCAGCGTCCCAGCTATCAATTATCTGAAGTTATGGTGCGCAGCTTGATGACGGGGCGGGGGCGCAACGGATTATTTAAAAAGTTTTTTCTGCACGCTCACCGGCGTGACGCCGGGGAACAAGCCGCACGCCAGTTTCTAAATGTCGGCGTCGGAGATTTAGCAGCGGAGTTTCTGGGATCCGGTCCCTGGTCGCCACTACCGACGACCGAAAGCGATGAATAGCTCCCCCCCCCCATCGCTTTTATCCACAGATTTCACAGCTTTCCTATTTCGTCGTTAATCTGCGTAATTTGTGGATCAGGCATCTTGATTGCGGCAGTGCCGCGCGGGGCATCATGACGTCCCAATTTCATCGCCTGTGGTTGGCTTGCGAAATGAAATTCATTTCTTTCAGCCAGCGGACGCAATCGCGCGGCCATTGCGTGCTGTCGGTGCCTTTTTCTCCCAAGCCAAAACCATGCTTCCCGTGCTTGAACTCCACGAGCTTGGCCGGCACACCGTTGTGCCGCAGCGCCGCGTAAAAGCGCTTCTCATTCTGATGGTTTACCGTGCGGTCATCATGGGCGTAAAAAATAAATGCCGGCGGCGTCAGCGGCGTGACGTTAAGTTCACCGGAGAAATATTTTTCAACATCCAGCGGCGCATGACGGCCAAGAAGATTATGGCGTGTGCCTTTGTTGGCAATTCCCGGCATCATGGAGGTGGTGGGATATCCCAGCACCAGAAAATCCGGCCGGGTGCTGAATTTGTTAAGCGGATCCCTGGCATTGGGATTTCCCGGCAACCAGTGCACGCCGGAAAGTGCCGCCAGCGACCCCCCGGCTGAAAAACCCATCACGCCCACATGGTACGGATTAATGTGCCATTGGGTCGCGTGGGCGCGGATAATCTGCACCGCGCGCCGCACGTCCTGCACGGGCCAAGGCACGCCACTGGCGGGCAGGCTCTGCTGGGGCAGGCGATATTTGAGCACATAACAGCTTACACCCACCTTATTAAACCAGCGCGCCACGCGATAACCTTCCAGAGAAATGGCCTCCACACCATAGCCGCCGCCAGCGCAAATAACGATTGCACATCCATCGGCTGCTTTTTCAGGTGCAGGAAAAATCGTCAGCGTAGGCCAAAGAACGGGATGCAGAATAATACACCCCTTGTGTTTTTTCATGAAGCTATGCCCCGCACGTTGTGCCGGCGTGACATGCAATTCGGGCCACACGGGAATCACCCTTGGAGCAGCTGCGGATGCTGCCGTGACAAGCATCACAATCAAAACAACTGCGGACCACTTTGTTTGTGAGCGCACAAATCGCAAAATGTGATTTGTGCCTGGAACGATAATATTGTATCTGCTCAAGAGCGAGGTCCCTTTTTCAGTTAGATATGCGCACGCGACAATTCGCTTATAAGAATATAAAAGCCTCCCCTCCGCGTGGATGCGCAGGGGAGGCTCGATCACTGTACAACCTTAGTTTCCAATTACCACGCGTAGTAATTATGGCCGTTGTAGTAATGCACCTTTACTTTAGCCATTCCCTGCCAGGATACGGATCCGTCATTGTATAGATCATGGACTCCTTCCGGCAGGTAGTTGTTATTGGGAATATCCACATGATTGGAAGCCGGGGATAATGGCGAGACAGAACCGCCGACGGCACCCCAGGTTGTCATTTGGCCCATTGTGCCTGTCGGGTCGGTCATTACCGCGATGTCCGACGCCAATATCGCGCCTGGACCCGCCAAAGCGTTTTCCGCGGGCATGTGGGACGTATTCGTATTGAAATAGGACCAGGAGTTGATGTTTGTGGTCTGGTTGATGATGGCTGAAAGATCATAGGCTGGGCTATACCCCTGGGGGTTGCCCGAGCCGACAGTGCTGGAATTGGGCCCCAGCGGAACATTGCCGCCCGTTCCACGATCCACCCAATAACAGTAGCCGGAATAGAAATTCCATTGTTTCAAATATCCCGTTGCTGGAACAAAAAAGGACTTAGGGCCACTGGCGATGACCTGATCCGGCTGACTGATAACGCCTGGTTGGGTAGAGAAAAGCAACGAAATGCCTTTTAAATTTGGCGTCAAAATTCCGGGGCGAATGGTGGTAGGAATCATACTGTTGCCTCTCCGGCCAAATGAATCAACATATAACATGGCAAAACCCCACGCCGGATATACAGCCGGGGCAACCGGCCAGCGGAATCCCCCCATCGGATACATAAAGGAGGCGTTGAGGGGATAGGTACCGTTATATTCATTGGCGTATTCATGCATGGCCAGCCCTAACTGCCGCAAGTTTGACGCACAGACAACTTGCTCCGCCACATGTTTCGCGCGGGCCAGGGCCGGTAAAAGCAGGCTGATCAAAAGCGCGATGATGGATATTACCACCAGCAATTCAATGAGGGTAAACCCTTTGCTCCAGGCTCTTAGCACGCCCGCGCACGTGTTTTCGTTATCTCCCAAACTCCGTCGCTGTATTGAACGACAGTTGTCTGAAACATTCTTGCATACTGAACGGTTCATAAAGATACTCCTTATTAGAACATCGGGCATCATTGGGTACAATAACTGGGCACTAGAATGCCCTGTACCGCGATAACTTAACTTTTCAAACAGGTTGTCCGCTTTGACAACCGTAGGCACCAATGCGCCAATTTGCTATACATGACTATAGAGCTTTGTAGCTGAAATGGAAGTCCCATTTTTTATCAAAATCTGTACCACTTTTTATCAATTTGGCCCAGCCTCAACGGATAACCGGGGTAAAGTTGGGCATTGGCCTATTAATCCAAGCATGAGGTACTATTCCGCCACGTCATGTCCTGTTACTGGCGGACAGCCTGGCGCAGAGGTTCATCGCGGCTGGAGGTTCCCACGGCGATGGTGTAATTACCGGGCGGGACTTCCCACGCATTATTTCGGCTGTTAAAACAGGCAAATGCTTTCCAGTTCAATCGCATCACCACGGTCCGACTTTGACCGGGATTCAACTCCACACGTTGGAAGCCTTCGAGTTTTTGAACTACGCGATGGATTGTTCCGCCCTGTGGGGGATGCACATATAACTGGACGACCTGCGCCCCGGCGCGTTGACCGGTATTAGTGACCGTTACATGAACGGTGATGATCCGCTGCGGACCGGCCCCTCGGGAACGCACGGTCAGATGGCTAAGTGAAAATGTGGTGTAGGAAAGCCCGAATCCGAAGGGAAATAAAGGACGGATATGCTTGTAATCATACCAGCGATAGCCGACATAAATCCCCTCCACAAAGTTACAGCGGGCCCCCGCCCCGTCGGGAAACCCGGCGTAACGCGGTTCGGCAAACCAGCGATGGTTGAATACGCCGGGATAGCCCGGAAAATGGTGGTAAGCAGCCTCATCGCGCGCATAACGACTGAACGAGTCAGGCAGATGGCCACTGGGATCAATTTTCCCAAATATTATTTTGGCAATCGAAATATTACCGGTCTGTCCCGGATACCATCCCCATAACAGGCCCGCCACATGATGGATCCATTTTTCCATGCCTACGCCTGCCCCGGCATAAACCACCGCAATGGTATGTGGATTCAATAGGGAAGCTTCGCGCAGATATTCGTTCTGCGGCCCCGTGAGGTTATAAGGCCTGTCGGCCTGTTCCCGTTGGATGGTCTGATTAAATCCCATGCAGGCAATGACCGCATCGGCATGACGAATCATGCGGCGTTGGCTTGAGGTAAAGAAATGCACCGCTTTCCTTGGCACCCAGCCAAAGCCGATGACGGCGGGTTTGTTTATAAAACTGCGGTACACCACGCGAATCTGATACGTTTTTCCGGCGTGAAGGCGCACTGTTGTCAAAGCGCCTTTAAGAGGATGGAAAGGTCTTTGCCAGAACGGCAGCCACAGATCAATAATTCTTCGACCACTTAAATAAACCTCTGCCGAACCATTGACGGCGCAGATAAAACTATAAGCGCCGGTACTGGTGGGATGAATTGCCGCTTTCCATATCACACTGATTGGCTTTTTCCCGATATGGGCCTGATGCGTCATCCTGGTAAGCACTTGAATAAGATTGGCAGCGCGGCTGTTACGCGGGCCATCCGAAATATTACGGCTTAGCGCCGTTGGTGGATTCAGCGAGATGTTCTGCTGCCGCACGTGCTGTGGTTTTCCTTGGAACCGGCCATTGGCATAATAATCCGCCACGACCCCGGGTCGCCCATCCGGCGTAGTGAGCACTCCGCGGCCCCAAAACTGTTTGTACGTGTCGTCCCATGGCACGGCGGCCAGACGAACATTGGGGCTGACTACCTGTTTGACCGCGTTAAATAAAGTTAATGGCGGAACCACGGCCGGAGGCACATGGGAACTGCCGCCGCCGCCGGTGACAACGCGCGTAGCCCATGGCCCGATGAACACCACATTAATATGCCGCGCTGGATTCAACGGCAGGATATGATCGCGGTTCTTCAACAACACCGTCCCCTCCGCCGTGACCTGATTTACGACGGCGGCATCGCCAGAGGTGTTGGCGGACTTATGATTAAATGAATTGATGGGATCATTAAAACCCATGGCGACAATCATGCGGAGAATCGGCAGGACCCGGCGGTTAATTAGCGCGATGGAAATCTCGTGCTGGTCCAACAGACGGCTGATCGCCGGCAGTGAATATTTATTAGTCTTGGGCATTTCCATATTAAGCCCAGCGCGGAGATTTCCCTCTGTGCTGTATACGCACCCCGCGTCCGACCGGGTGACACCTTGAAATCCCCACCTGTCACGCAGGATATCCGTCAGTAGAAAATGACTTTCAGAGCCGTATTCACCGTTGATACGATTGCAGGCCGCCATAATCATCCAGGTGTGCCCCTGTCGCACCGCTGCACGGAACGGCGGCAGATAAATTTCCTCCAACGCGCGGCGGCTGATGATGCAATTAATGCTGGGCCGCTGGGTTTCAATCTCATTGCCCACAAAGTGCTTGGTACATGCCACGACATCTTCCGACTGCAGCCCTTGCACATAGGGCACTACCAGTTGCGCCGCTAAAAATGGATCTTCCCCGCCGATGTATTCAAAACTCCGTCCATTCTGCGGCTGGCGCAGTATGTTCACACCCGGCCCCAGCAACATACCGACATGTTTGGCCCGGGCGTCAATCCCGATGTGCCGAGCCTCGCGGTAAACCAGATGCCGATTCCATGCGGAGGTCAAACAGGGTGCCGCCGGATAAGCGGTAGACCTGCCCCAATCCACCACGCCCAAGGTGGCGTCGCTGACATGAATGGCGGGGATTCCCAGCCGCGGGATGGCATGGGTCGCCTTGGCCGGACGGTAGCCGGAAAGCAGCGCCACTTTTTCCGGCAGCGTCATTTTCGCCAACAGGCTTTGTGCTCTGGCATTAATTTGTAAGGGCGACAGGCCAATGGGTGAATATTCGCCGGCGGGCGTTGACCGCGTAGCAGCGGTTGCAACGGACGGCGTGGCCTTGGCGGAAATATCAGTGGTGCCGGCCAGATCAGATGCGGTCGTCGGGCGGGTAAATGCCGTCAAAGCCGTAATGCCGATCGCCGCGACGGCGATCCGGAAAAAAGCACGAAAAGCGGTAGAGGATTTGAACAACATAAGAACGTGAACTCCTGAATGATCTATCAAAAATACCGGGAATCAAAAATACTACTTTCTATCCCTTTGGTGTTCCCGATATTCGGATCGCCATTCTAAAGTCGACAAACAATTTGACTAAAGAAAAGAAGGCCGTGAACCCTCGCGGCCTTCTTGCACTTCTGCAATACATTGTAACTGTGTAATAATTAAATTTGGGCCTTACGTTTCCGGCCTAACAGCACGAGTGCCATGCCACCCATGGCTAACAGACCCAACGCAGTTGGCTCCGGCACGGCGCTGATCGTAAGGGTTTCCGCCGTATCGGAACTTCCCAACGTCAGCAAATAGCTCTTGCCGCCGGATAGCGGCCCGGCAATTGCAGTCTGCCCGCCCCCCGTGAACTGGAAGGTTCCGCCTGCCAGTCCGCCAGCGCTGTCGGTGATCAGATTATACGTCCCGAAGGTAAACGATGACGTACCGGCAAGAGCATAAATGTTGATGTTGTTGACGCCGCTGACATTCGCGGCGCTGCCGATCGACAGGCTCGGCGTCTGGCTGCTGTTCAACTCGAACGTGAGAGTTCCGCCACTGATATTCAGCGCGTTTACCTGCGTTGCCGCGGCATTGTTCGCCAGGGTTAATACACCGCCGGAATTCACCGTCACCGCAGAGCTATCGGCAATCGTAGCCGCCGCCAGCACAACGGAATTTGCGGCCGTCGCCGCCCCGGCCAGCACGAGGTCACCGCCGCTTTGCACCACTGTTGCACCGGTATAGGTGTTGGCTCCTTGCAGTGTGACAGAAGAAGACGTCTGCGAACCGGTGGCCTTGCTGTCCGTAACAGTCAGGCCGCCATCCGGTGTTGAACCCAAAGCGGCATCGTGCAGAAGCGGCGTCTGAATCCAATAGGTATGCGCATTGGAATCAATGACCGCTCCGCCGGCCTGCACGTTGAGATTCGTTGGGATTGTATAGGCGCTGCTGGCAGCCCCAATTCCTCCGCCATTGTAGGATTGCAACGTGCCGCCGTTGAAATCCATGACAACATTGCCGTGGTTTGTTGCGGTGATCCAATTAGTGTTGAGAGTACCGCCGTTGAGATTCACCACGGTTGGCGAACCTATATTCGTTCCACTCTTGCTGGTGATCCCGGCGATGGCGGTCGTCGTCACCGTGCCGCTGTTAATATTTAAAGTTCCGGTCTGTAGCATGTTATTGGCCGCAACGGTAATCGCCTGGACCGTAATCGAACCTCCATTGACATTGACCGTACCGGCGGTACCGCCGGCACCGCTGGTCGCATCGCTAAGATACAGGTTGCTGGCACTGGCCATCGTAACCGCAGCGCCACTATTAATATTCAGCGTGCTGCCGGTAGTGCCGCTGTTGCTATTTACCGCAATGGTTGTATACGCCTTGAGGGCGATATTTTGCAGCGTAAAATTGCCATTAGCCAGCAGTTCTCCGGTGCCGGTAATGGTCCCGCCGCCGCCATCAAGCACATAAGCATTACCCGAATTATTAACCCCCAGATTGGTGGTGCTGTAGGTACCGCTGCTGCTGCCCAATGTTACGGTATAGGTACCGGTGCCACCGGTACCGGCACCGAAATAGGCCCCGTCGCCATTGACCCATGTGACCGGGTTGGTGCCGACGGTTGAGTCGTACCAATTGGTGGTGCTGGCGTTCCAAGTGCCGGTGCCATCGGAGCCACCCGTCGCACTCTGGCCGGGATTCCATAACAGATTACTCGCTACCGCAGAGGAAACGCCCAGTCCGGTCAGCAGCAAAGCCGCCGCCGCTCCCATTGAAAGAACTCCGATACTCCGCCCTGATTTGGATGTGAATGAAAACATGTCTCTTACTCCTGAAACAAAGCAACGAAAACGTAACAACTACACAAAGACAAACAACTCCGACACTGATACAACCGCATCCCTTATTTCTCCACAGGTGGCAGCGTGTTGGGCTGAACCGCAGTTATGAATTCTCCGACGCGATATTCATCAGCTACTGTACTATGACACAGCTGCCATTAAATTGAAAGGCCCACTTTTCATCAATTACTGTACCACTTTTTATCACACCCACACCACTTTTCATGGCGGTTTTGCTGCCGATTTCGCTCATGAGTTCATTGGAACCAATGTGTAATGGTGCGGTACCGGTTGCGCGGCCTGCCGCTCCGCGTGAGCAACCACACGCTCCAGCGCGGAAAATCCCCTCATAATTTTCTGCACAGCGGCGTGAGCGGCCGGATTCGACTCCGTGTCAACCGGGAAGATCGGCCCTCTGGGAGCGTGGAAGAAGGTAGGACGATGAAAAATGTTCGCCATGGGAAGCTGTACCTGCTGCCAACCCGTGAATCGCACTTCTGTACGTTGCCAGGCCAGTGCCAGAACCCGGTAGGCCTGCGTCATCATGGGTGTTACAAACCTGGCCAAATTAATACCGTGGGCAAGATCCGTACTGCTGAACGTGCCCACGGCCCGCCCGTCGATCCGCAATTGGTATTTGGGGGCACTTAGGTGCGTTACGCGTAAGGTCTCACGATCCAGCGCGTGGTAAAATCCACACTCCTTGATCACCAGAGCTGTGACGGGATTGGTGTATTTATAATTCGGAGTACGGGCGGGCCAAAGCCTCTGAGGTGCAAACAACGGCCATTTGTCATGCAACGACATAATGGGCATGGGTAGAGAACCATCCAATTGCCGCCAGGAAAGTGTGCCGCGGGTATCAGCAATGGCGCTTACTGTGGTATTGACCGATTTTCCAACATGTTTGTCGGCCGCGTTAATGCCAACGGATGTAACTATCGCCGGCGCGCCCCACGCCTTGAGCAGCGTTTGCGCCATCACCAAATGGCCCGCCGCAGAGGGATGAATGCGCCCGGGAATAATCATCCGAGCCAGCTTCAGGTTCACTTTTACAGCTTTTTTGAGTACCGCGACAAGCGGCGCATTGAAATCCACTAAAAACAAGTGATCGCGCTTTGCCAGTTGCTGGTTATATTGACCATAGCGGATCAGCACGTCATTGTAGCTGCCCTTGGCCTTTCGATTGAGCATAAACCCCGGTGGATGGGTAAAATCATCCCATGGCGTTGAGTTGATAAGTACAATGCGAACGTTGGGCAGATGGGATCGCAACGAACGCAGAATATGTGCCAAACCGCGCCGGTAAATATCAAAGGTCGGCTTGGAATAAGGTTTATAGCCGGCGTCGTTTTGGCCCAGCAGGTAGACAATGACATTGGGCTTGAACGGAAACACATCCCGCTTAAGCCGCAGATCAATCGGACCCGCCCAGCCACCGGTCACACGGTCTCCGCCAATGCCGGAATTCACAAATTTAACTTTAAGTTTCGGATAGTGCGTCAAAATATACGTTTCGACATCCGTGGTGTAATAGCGCTGCGCGGTAATGCTGTAACCATAAAAACAGACGCGATCTCCATTTTTCAGGAAAAATGGATTAGCCGCAGTGGCGATACGACCAACGCCAAGGATAACCAGCATGAGCATTGCAAGACCAGAGATATTTTTCATCAGCGACTCCTTTATGCTTAATTTAAGGCGATAATTAGGTTACTAACGGATTACCAGGCGAAATAAAAGAATATATATATTTTTGCCACGTATTAAAGTTCCACTTTTCATCAAAGCTCTACCAATTGTTATCACACAGAAATACACTTTCGCTCACTTCCGTGCTTCAGTGGTTCTTCTTCAGGACGTCGATCAGTGCGTAATGGGAGAATAATCCGAATGAATATCGGCTTGTGCGGCGGCGTCCGGGGCCACGGGCCATGCCCATGGCAGGGCCGGTGAGATTTTAAGTATTGACCTCCGACCAACATGTCACTACGACGATACGCACCCGACGGGCGATTAAATCATGGATGCACGCGTCATGTGGCGAAGAGAGCTTCGACGAATTCGTCGGGGTTAAAGGGGGCGATGTCTTCGGGCGTTTCGCCGAGGCCGACGAATTTTACCGGGAGGTTTAATTGTCGGCGGATGGCTACGACAATGCCGCCTTTGGCGGTGCCGTCGAGCTTGGCTAAAAATATACCCGTTAATTCAACGGATTTGGTAAATTCTTCGGCCTGCCGTATGGCGTTCTGCCCGATGGTGGCATCAAGCACCAGCAACGATTCATGGGGAGCGGTGGGAATGATTTTTTGAATGACGCGGCGAATTTTTTCCAGTTCCCGCATCAGATGATCCTGGGTGTGCAGGCGGCCGGCGGTGTCAATAATCAGCACATCGATCTTCCGGGCCACAGCGGCCTTGCAGGCGTCAAACGCCACCGCCGCGGGATCACTTCCCATCTGATGTTTGACGATCTCCACGCCGATGCGCTGGGCCCAGATCGTCAATTGCTCCACGGCTGCGGCGCGGAAGGTGTCACAGGCGGCAACCATGACGGTTTTGTTCTGATTTTTCAGATATTGTCCCAGCTTGGCAATGCTGGTGGTTTTGCCGGCCCCATTGATGCCGGTTACCAAAATGACCGTGGGGCCGGCGGGCGCGAATTTCAAAGCGCGGGATTCCACGGGCCAATAGGCCCGCATATCTTCCTGCAAAAAAGCCAATACCTGATCACCCGATTGTACGCGACCCTGTTTCCAAGCCGCATTAAGATCGTTAATAATATGGTCGGTTGCTATGACACCTAAATCGGCGGTGATCAAGCGTTGCCGCAGTTCATCCAGCAGTTGCTGATCAAGCTTACGACCGGTTAATAGCGTGCGTAAGGATCCCACCAGCGCATCGCGCGTGCGAGTCAGGCCGGTGCGCAATTTTTCTACGCTTTGTCCGAGTGCTTTTTTAATAAATCCAAATGCCATGGCTCTTTTACCAGTACCCATCAAATTCAGCGCATCTTTTGTACCGGTTATCACGTTAAACCGCCAGCGCGGGAAACATGTTGCCCAAAATTCCGCTGCCGGCCAAGGGCGACGGCACGGGTCGATTACAGCACAATATCGCATGCATCCGATTGTGTGATACACTCTCTGGCGTGATGGATGCACGTTTGCCTGACTCCGCCAAACCGACCGTTCGAGCGAAACATCGCTTCGGATACCGCGGCAACATGTTTATGTTATTTCTCGGCCGGCGCTTCCCGGCTGCGGGATATTTCGCGGTTGGCGTTGTGTCACTGGGCTTTTGGTTATTTAACCGCCAAGCGCGCCTTGCCGCCATGCAATTTCAAGAGCGTGTTAAAGGTATTCATAACCGCGGGCGACTCTATTGGCACAGCTATCAGCAGGTGCGCATGTTTGGCGTTCTGCTTTTGGATCGGAGTGTCGCTTTGGCCAGTGCCAACGCTGGAATCACCGTGGCATCGGATCATCGTGACAGGCTGAAGCGAGCCTTGGATTTGCAGCGTGGTCTGCTGATTCTGACCGCCCACTTCGGTGCTCTGGAAATAGCAACCCCCTGGTTGAGGCCCCACATTGAACCGGCAAAAATGCACTTCGTGATGTACCGTGATTTCAGTGACAGCACGGAACAATTCCATCAAGACCAGTGGAAAATGCTGCAGGGCATGAGGTTTATCAATTCAACCGATCCGCTTGCCGCCGGGCTGCAGATTATGGGAGCGTTGCGGCAGAAACAGTACGTAGGAATTCGGGCGGATCGGGTTATGGACGGACGAAAAGTCCAGGTATCACTGCTGGGGGACAATGTCTACCTGCCGGCCGGTCCGTTTACTGCGGCGGTTGTTGGCAAGGCTGCGGTGATAACAGCATTTACGTTGCGGGAAAGTCCGAGGCATTATCGCATGTTTGTATCGGAACCGCGAATCTACGATGCGGATCATGGATTATCGCGCGACGAATTGGTCGCAAAAGCCGCGCAGGATTATGCTGCCGATCTCGAAGCCCTGTTGCGAAAATATCCGCATCAATGGGCAAATTTTTACGATTTCTGGTCCGGCCATGCCACCGCGAGCGAGACTTCTAATACCAATTCAGAAACCACCATGCCGGAGATGTGAAGCTGGGCCGCCACGCCGCCGTCGGCCTCCAAGCTCACGAGCACAATTATGATCTCCTCGGCAAGAACCGGTCGCAAAAACTTCGCATTTTGCACAGCCTGAAGTTCAATGTGTGAAAAAGAGAGCCGCAGAATATCCAGCACCAATTCAACATGCAAAAAGCCGGGCAGCAGTGCGTTACCGGGGAAATGACCTTGAAAGCCGGCATGTTGGGCCGGAAACCAGGCGCGGGTCGAAATACGTTGTACTGTGGACGTGGCTGGAGGATTTTCTGGTGGCACAATATGCGCACCGGAACAGGCTCCCAAAATAAACTTTGCAGCATCCACAGTATTTCCCGTTTAAGTATTTGCCGTGGCCGGGCCGTTGCGGTCAATGTAGGCCGCAAGCGATCCGATTGTGGCCAGCGCCGCCCGAACTTCATCATTATTATCCTGCAAGGCCACACCAAAATGTTTATCAACAAGCACGGCAATTTCCAGCACATCAACGGAATCCAAGCCTAAACCACCTTTTCCAAAAATAACGGTATCGGGTTGAATCAGGGCGACATCCATGCGCAATTTCAGGCCCTCTTTTAAAACATCGATCAGTTTCCGCTCAGTAGGCTTCATGAATTCTCCATAAAATTTATTTACCACTATGAATGCAGAATGAAAACCAACCTTCACAGATCAGCGTTGCCCCACAATGGGCCTGGCCCCGGCAACGAAACATATTTCCCATGCGATGGGTCACGGCAACCCGCAGGCTTAAAGTATCTCCCGCACCCGCGGAGCTGTAAAACCGCGCATCGCGTAAGGCTATTAACATACCGGAAACAGCCATGCATGTGGGATTTTCCGCGGCCAGAGCCGTACCCCCTGCAGCAGCGGTCTGGGCTATATATTCAATAATCGTTGACCGCGGAAGTCGACCGTGAATTAGAAATGGATGATCGGCCGGAATATGTTGTTGCGCGAAAATCGAATTGTCCTTTTGAGCAAATGCGGCATGAATCCAACGCATGGGACCGGCATGAGGAATATTCCCTGCAAGGTTTTCCATCATGTTTTCAGCCATGGGGCGTTTCTCCCGCCGCATTGAAATCCGGAACTACGGGATGGAAAGCATCATGCCCTTCAGGGCCTGCCACGTGACTTTTCACTTCGCGGCTTTGGTCCGGTCCGCGCGCCAACGCCGCGACAATCAGATCACGCACCCGCTTTTTAAGCTCACGCTGCGGATGCGCCAAGCTGTGATCCGGATACAAAATGGCCAGCGGTTCAACGAAAATCGGCACGTCAAAAACGGCCATCTGTCCCGGTTGCATACAATTCCCGCTGCCGTGAATCGCGACGGGCACAACCGGCACATTGGTCCTGCACGCCAGTTGAAACGCGCCTTCGTGAAATCGCCCGAGTTTCAAAGATCGCGACCGGGTACCTTCAGGAAATATGTACATACTCTGCCCGGAACGCACCAGTTCTGCGGCCCGATTGACAACATCCGGTTTCTCGACGTGCAAATGCCCGCTTAACGACATCAGCCATCCCAGAATGGGCATTTGGAACGGCCATTCTTTGGACCAGCAGCAACCGTCGGGCGGAAGTTGGAACATCAACAATATGTCAATCACGGACTGGTGGTTCGCTATCAAAAGACAGGGGCCGCGGATGGCCGACCAGTCAAATTCCTTAATACGCATATTTTTGCCACAGTACCCGCGCATGCCATGCCGGTAAAACATGCGCACCAATTTTCGGACACTGCGCCGCTGCCGGTCAAAAAGCCGGCACCATATCCATAAAAATGGGCCTAAAATTAATGTTAAAATAACCAGATAAATGGCGAACCAAGTCAGAACGTACGTCGTGCGCAAGGCCACGCGCAGCGTGATCTGACGGCGCGCGGCCGAGTCACTTGATTGTGTTCCCATATACTCGGCCATTCTGCCACACCCTGCTATGACCGAAACTTCCGCAAACAGCCAGAAGCCTGTCTAAGTAGATTCTACGTTCAGCGACGCTTTGGAACAAATCAATTACACTAGTAGGTAATGACCGCGCAGCGATACCCGACAGTCCGGCTTTCTTCTTTTGGCGCAGCGACACCGAGGCATTCGTCAGCGGAACGCATTTTTTCCGCCTGGCTTTCCGGGGAAGCCGCCCCACCTGTTCCACCGCGGCGGTCTGAGGAGAATCTCTGGGACACATTGACGACACAGGCCATCACCGCCGCGCTGCCCCCGCCGGAAGACCGCGATCATTGCGGTTTAATTCTGGCTACGACCAAAGGTGATATGCAACGGGTGGAGGCGTGGCTGAATTCCAACAGCGCGGAGCATGGCGCATCCATCCCACCACAGCTTTCGGATAACGTCCATGCTTTAGCCCGGCGCTTTGGTCTTGGTGGCCCGCAAATGGTTATTTCCACCGCATGCAGTTCGGGCTTAACCGCGATTATCGAAGCGGCCATGATGATTGAATCACGGGCGGTAAAACAGATGGTCGTATGTGCGGCGGATGTGGCGGGAGAATTCATTCAGGACGGTTTTTACGCTCTCAAAGCAATTACCAGAACACAGTGCCGCCCATTTGATCGCCAACGAGATGGCTTGGCACTGGGTTCCGCGGCTGCAGCGTGCCTGGTAACGTCCAGCGAGCATCGGCCACCGGGCATGCGGGGACTGAGTATCGCATTGGAAGGCTGGGGAATGTCCTGTGATGCAAAACATCTGACAGCGCCGGATTGGGAAGCTTCAGGGCTAATCCGGGCAATCTACCAAGCCCTTACAGGCCTTGATCCCGGCGGCATTGACGCGGTAATGCTTCATGGCACTGGCACCGCTTATAACGACGCCATGGAGGCTCGGGCCGTGCGACAGATATTTAATCATCGACCTTATCTTACCGCCGCCAAGGGGTTTCTCGGCCATACCCTGGGAGCCAGCGGGGTTATTGAAATAGCATTAGTGGCATGGATGCTGCATCGACAGGTGGTACCGGCGATAACTGGTCTTGAAGATCCGCAGTGGCCGGAATTAAATTTTGTTCGGGCCTGCCCGACGGCCGCGCCAATGAAACGCATTTTGAAAACGGCCAGCGGTTTTGGAGGGTTGAATGCCGCTATTGTATTGGGAATCCTGAACGGCGAAAGCATAAGCCATGACTGACACGGTATATATGTACGCCCTCGTGGGGCAAAGTGGAACCAAGCCGGTTTACTGTGCGCGGCACATGAGCGCCGATGCTCCGCCGCCCGACGATAGGGCAGGCTCCAATTTGTCGAGCCGTGAAATAAATGCCATCACAGCACAATCCCACAAGCTGACCACCTTGCTGCTACAGGGTGTTTCAGCGGCCCAGAGAGAAACGATGGGACTGTTTATCGGGACACGCTACGGTTCACTGGAAGACGACCGCATATTTCATGCTTCGCGGGTTGCTGATGGCGGAAGGTTTGCCAGTCCCGCCGCATTTCGCCGCACTTTGCCCAGCACGGTGCCGGCCGAATTAACTATTGCATTTGGCCTACGGGGACCCTTGATTACTTTTGCTGATCGCCAGACACCGGGCATGTTAGCAATCATTCGAGCTGCCCAGTGGATCGCCGGCGGCAGAATGAATTCCGCGATTGCCGGATCGTTAGATTTTATAACAACTGATCATGCTGATTCGCCTGATTCAAGTTCCGTCTGCCGCACGTTGTTATGCCTACTGGCCACGCGTGACGCATTTTCGGAAATACAGCCTTGGGCCAAAATCATGCTCGCTGAAATTTCCTCGAGCTGCGGCTCCAGTAGCCAAGATGTGGCACAATCAGACGCGGCTGATTTCCCGGCTATAGTGCGGCTTACATCAACGTCAAAGCTGTCAACGCGACGTATTGATCAAGACGGCGGCAATGGCCACACCTGCCGGCTGGAAATTCAGGCGTTGTAGCCCCATCGTGGGGATCATCGCCATCAGATTTCCCGATCCACAGCTGCCGCGATTTTTTTCAGTGACACCATCAATGATTTCAAGACTTGCGGCGTTATGGATTGCGCACCATCGGTCAAGGCGTGTTCCGGATCGCTGTGGCATTCAATAATTAATCCGTCGGCTCCGCATGCGACCGCAGCGCGGCACATGTCCGGCACCAGATGCGCGTGGCCGGTGCCTTGAGATGGATCAATAATAATAGGCAAATGGCTGATGCGGTGAACCTCCGGCACAATCGCCAGCGGCAAGGTATTGCGACAGTAGGATTCAAACGTGCGTATACCGCGTTCACACAGGATCACATTGCTGTTACCGCGCGACATGACGTATTCCGCCGCGAGCATAAATTCTTCCAGCGTGGCGCTTAAGCCGCGTTTGAGCAGAACCGTTTTTTTCTGCTCCCCCACCGCCCAGAGCAAATTATAATTCTGCATATTCCGCGCGCCGACCTGGAATACGTCCGCGTATTTGGCCACCAGCGGAACCTGTTCAATGGACATGACCTCCGTCACCACCGCCAGGCCGGTTTGTTCGCGTGCTTCGGCCAGAATTTCCAACCCTTTTTCACCCATGCCCTGAAACGCATAGGGACTGGTGCGGGGCTTGAACGCACCGCCACGCAGCGCGGTGGCTCCCGCCTCTTTCACCGCATGGGCCACTTCGAGAAGTTTAACACGGTCTTCCACCGAGCATGGACCGGCAATCATCGCGATTTTTTTTCCGCCGGCACTGGCTCCCAGGGTTCCTCCGAGGGCCACGACCGAGCGTTCTTTCTTTACTTCCCGCGAGGCCAGTTTATATGGGGCCAGCACCGGCATCACCTTTTCCACGCCGGAAACATTTTCCACGCGTTCAATATCCATTTTCCGTTCATCGCCGATACAGGCTACGACCGTCCGCTCGGTGCCCACGATAACATGTTCGCGCAGGCCCATTTCCCGTATCAGTGATACGACGTGATCCACGCGAGACTTATCGGCACCTTGTTGCATGACTACAATCATTTTTTTACTCCGTCTGCGGCGGTGCTTCCGCCGCGCAATACGTGAACTGAATTTTCCTTCGCCGACTCGGCATGCTCAAACCGGGGCATATCATAAATTTGTGATGCCGCGCCAACGACGCTCCACGAGCCGGGCGAGCCGAGCACGAATGTGTCCTGATAATTCCAGCGCCTCGCGCGACTGGGCCAATGTTCGTTCAATGCTTGTAAAAATCGACCGGTCCATTTGAAACTCCTTTTTAGGAAACGTCGAATAGCAATAAAAAAGCCCGCTTTTTTGCGGGCTTTAGGATCACATTTACACGATGGCAAAAGATCACCCAGCCCGCCGCAAAGCACCGGTAAAATAATAGAACCAGAACCGAAATCCGTCGCCGGTTGATTTCGCGAAGCAGAATGGGCCATCACTTTTCATAACTACACTATTAACCAAGCGGGCGAAAAAGTCAAACGGGTGGGCCTGAACCCCTATTAAGCCAAGCACAAAAAAGCACGGTGGCCGGAATTTATCTTACGCAAGACTCTGAACCAGTTATCGCGGGGCTACGACGGCGACATTTTTAGCCCGCAGGAAGTGAATCGGGTCATAGAGCACCGCAGTAATAAT
>JAKATV010000522.1 GCA_021818565.1 Planctomycetota bacterium | reverse complement strand
TTATGTCGCCCCCGGTCATAGCAGTTTTGCCTTTTCGGATTTAACACCCGCCCGCGTCCGCGACGGCACGTTATCCAACGGACTGATCCGGCTGCATGTAAATGCCACCACCGGTGCTATCGACAGCCTGTACATGAAAGGAATTGCCGGGAATCTGGTTAATGCAAAGAACAAGACCGCACGCGGACTCAACGACTATATTTATGTGCTGGGTGCCCATGCAAAAAATCTCATGCGCAGCGGCCTCCCGGTACTCCGCGTTCTGGCGGACGGCCCCTTGGTGGCGGAACTGGAAATTCGCTCATCAGCGCCAGGCTGCAGCGTTCTGATCCGAAGGATATCGCTGGTGGCAGGCCGGAAAGAGGTGTATATATCCGACCTGCTGGATAAACGGCAGGTTTATCCGAAGCACGAAGCAGTTTACCTCGGGTTTCCGTTCGCGGTCAGCCATGGTGTGATCCGCTACGATGAACCATGGTCGGTCATACGGCTGGGACGGGACCAGTTGAAATGGGCGCACAAAAATTCGTTCACGGAGAATCGGTGGGTGGATGTGTCAAACCACCGGTTTGGCGTCACTTGGGCCGGCGTCAGCGCACCGATGTTTGACGTCGGGCGCATCACCTCCGTAACCATAGAACATGGGCAACCTTCTCCGCCGCATGTGGTCGGAGGTTCTACCATATATTCCTATGTTATGAACAACTAATGGCGAACCACTTACCGAGCGTTCCAGTGTGGAATGACAGTGTTTCACTATGTTTTAAGGCCGCACCAGGTGTTTTCGCGGGCTGCGGCTCAGCGTTTCGGCCTTGACACCCAGCAGCCGCTGGTCGCAGCGCTGATCCCTCCTCACGCTAAACCTTTTGTGCCGCCGCTGACAGTGACGCCGGCCAGTGTACTGGTGGAAGCCTGCCATCCCGATCCGCATGGGAACCTGAGTGTACGTCTGTTCAATGTGGGCCGCCATAGCGCCGTGGTTCATCTGATGCGGCGGCGCAGCGGAAAAACCGTTCTCTTTCGCACCGGCATATTCGGGCATCATCCTCGGGAGTTGACCGGACCGCTGGTGCTGGCACCCTTACAATTTGCTACGATTCAAATACAATCTAAATAAGGATTTATCTTAATGCGTTTATTTTATTTCCTATCGATATTTCTTCCGGCGGCGATGTTTTCCATGCTCGGAGTCGGACCGGCCCAGGGATTGCCGCGCGCTAATCAAACGCTGGATATGCGATGGAGTATATGCAGGCTTCCGGCTCTAGCCGGAAAAAAAGTCGTGCCGCTGCTTACACCCGCGGAAATTAAGACACTGCAATGCCCGGGTGCCACTGCGAACTGGCAACCGGTGCAACTGCCCAACGACTTTATTGTAGGCGGAAAATTTAGCCATCGCGCCGTTGCGGGGCATGGCTCACTTCCGGTGTATCCGGCATGGTACCGGCGGCAGATTCTAATTCCCGCGTCGGCTCGTGGCAAAACCATCTGGCTGAACTTCGGCGGCGTATACCGCGATGCCGTTGTTTTTATCAATGGCCGTTGTGTGGGTCAGCATCCCAGCGGTTATACGGCCTTTCGCTACAACATTTCCAAATTTGTACGTTGCGGCCGCCCCAATCAACTTGCCGTATATGTCAATCCACGCTGGTTTGAAGGCTGGTGGTATGAAGGTGGCGGTATATACCGCCATGTGCGGCTGATAATTACGGATGAACTCCATGTGGCTCCCTGGGGCGCTTTTGTCATCAGCAAAGTCCCGGGGCTGATTCATGACAATGATTCCATCGGCGACTATGCCGACGCTCAGCTGACCATCAAGACCACGGTGGATAATGCGCATAAAATTGCCAGGCCGTTCACACTGATTTCCCGAATCGTCGGCCCGGATAATAAAATAGCCGCAGTCGTTTCAAACACTGGGTATCTAAGGGCAGGACAGAAAAAGACATTCACGCAACATGCCAACGTCCGTAACGCGGCCTTATGGTCATTAACCCATTGCAACTTGTATCATCTGGAAACCAGCCTGGAAGTTCGGGGCAAGATCGTGGACGCCAAACGCACCACTTTCGGAATACGCACGTTACGATTTGATCCGGACCATGGTTTTTTCCTGGACGGCCGGCATGTGGAAATCAAGGGAACGGCCAATCATCAGGACTTTCCGGGCGTAGGCATTGGAGCTCCGGATAATTTATGGTATTGGCGGATCGCCAAACTCAAGGCCATGGGGTCCAACGCCTACCGATGTTCTCATAATCCACTGGCCTCGGCATTTTATCGGGCATGCAATCATCTGGGCATGCTGGTAATGGATGAAAACAGACACCTTGGAGACGCCTGGACGGCCAAATCCCCACGCGGCACGCCTTATTCCGATCTTTCTGATCTTAGAACCATGGTGCTGACGCAGCGCAATGACCCTTGTATTATTTTCTGGTCGATGTGCAATGAGGAAAATCAACTGCAAGGTACACGCGAAGGAGCCAGGATATTCGCCGCGATGATGCACATGGTTCACCGCCTGGACCCGACTCGTCCGGTCACCTGCGCCATGAACGGCGGCTATAATAAACGAGGTTTTTTCAGTGTTGAGAATTTGCTGGGCATCAACTACCACTGCAATTTATACGCAAAATTTAATAAACAGTTTCCATCGAAAATGATCTTCGGCAGCGAAGATGTCAACTGTTACAGCGCTCGCGGTGTGCTGCGATCGGACCCGCAAACCGGCCTGTGCTCGGAATTCGGATTTTTCGCTTCGCATGGCTTTTTCGCAGGTCATGAACCATGGCGGTCTTGGCTGCCGGTCAAAGAGCATCCATTTGTCGGCGGGGAGTTCATCTGGACCGGCTTTGATTATCGCGGTGAACCTAATCCTTATGGCTGGCCGGCGGTCACCAGTCAGACGGGAACGATGGACCTCTGCGGCTTTCCGAAGCCGTGCTATTACTACTGGCGGGCCTGGTGGGGCAAAAAGCCTTCTGTATATGTTTTCCCGGCTTGGGATTTTCCGAAATCCATGATCGGCAAGCCGGTTCTGATTCGCTGCTATTCAAACTGCCACCGGGTGGCGCTGTATCTCAACGGGAAAAATCTTGGATTCAAACGCATGCCCAAGTATAAGTATCTTGACTGGACGATTCCATACACTCCGGGCGTACTGACCGCACGGGGTTACCACGCCGGGCGTCTGGCAGCACAAGATACCCTGCGCACCGCTGGCGCACCTGCGGGCGTGCGTCTGATCGATGAATTTTCACATCTGCCTGCGGATGGAGAGAGTATCGCGCCGGTTGCCGTGCAGGTGGTGGATTCGCATGGCCAAGTTGTACCCGGTGCGGACAATCGCATCCGGTTCTCGGTCCGTGGAGCCGGCGCGATCGCCGGCGTCGCCAATGGTGATCCTGTGAGCCATGAACCCAATATCGCGGATTATCGCCGAGCATTTCATGGCCTTTGCATGGTTCTGGTGCGGGCCGGAAATCGGGCCGGGGCGATCACCCTGACCGCCTCCTCACCGGGGTTGAAATCTGCGATTCTAGTGATGAACACGCGGCTTGATCCGACGCACCGCTGATGGATCAGCCGCCAATGCTCCGTCCCACTTTATGGCCGGGCCGGTAAAACCGGTATCGATGAAATAAATGATGATAGAGTACAAAGCTCGTCGGGTGCGGGATTCGACGATTGTATCGGCGGCCCGCGTGATCACATGCTCGGGAAACCGAAAACAAGAGACCTTAGACCCTGGGGATTGGCCATAACCCTTCCGGTGCGACGCAATACTGCCGCTCCCGCCAACGAGAGTATCTGCGTACCATGGCGATCCAGGGCCACGAAAGTGGATCGCTTGATCCGCTCAAATATCTGATCGGATTGTTTGTTCGTGCTCGCTTGCAACAGGCTGCGGTCGGGACATGCGGGAACTCAGATCTTTCGTGACGAAAAAAGTCACAATAATTGATAAAAAGTGGTACTTTTCCCGCCAGCGCAAGCGTGTATACTTCTGCAGGCTTGATACATGCGCGGAGCCGGCATTGATATACCTAATTGAAATCGCGCCGGCGTTGCCAGT
>JAKATV010000115.1 GCA_021818565.1 Planctomycetota bacterium | reverse complement strand
CGACGTCCGCTAGAACAGTTCCTTTTCCCGGTTCGGTGAGAACGGGGGTCAGATCCTGAATGTGCGGAAAAAGCAGCTTGACATGCGAGGTTATTTCCGCTGCCGCACCCACCTTCACCAATTCGCTAAGCGACCGTGCGGCGGCATCGGGCAATTCACGCATGAACGGAAACCACCGGGTTAAGCCGAAGCGCCATGAGCAGCGGCACAACCTGATAAGGGCGCGGTTCAAAGCCCAGCCGGGCGAAGCAACGGAATGGTCCCGCGCTGGAGCGCAACCCAAGCCGCAACGCATCGCGCAGCAGGCGGCAGGACTGAAAATCTCCGAGCTTCCGCGGGTCTGGTAGACCGAACTGGGCCGATTCAACCGATTCCAGGGTTGTGCAGACACCCGTTATTTCAGTGTCAGTGCCACCCAGCGGGCGAAGCATAAGCATATCCGGGGCGGATTCGGGCAGCACCACCCATTCGCGGCCGCGCGTTTTTACTAGACTTCCAACGGCAAATGTCATTGTGGCTCGGCTCCAAATACGTGGGGGTGTCTTCTTACAACATCGCTCCAGTCAGCGCGGTGGTGGAAGCGTATCACCGAGAAACCGGCGTTCTCAAGAGTCGCCTGCTGTTGGGCATCACGCTGTTGGCGGGTAGCGTGATCATGCGGGGAGCCATCAATATAAATTAACGCAAACTGGTCATCGTATACAAAGTCAGGCCGGCTTCGACCAGCTTCGATGAAAACCTGGGCACGACTTGGCAGGCTCAAGCCATGCTCGCTAAGCCAGCGAAGCCATTGCTTCTCAAGCTCCGACCCCGCCTGATTCAGCAGGGACGCGATGTGCTCCTGGCGGGAGCGCCCAGTTGGGGACGGCTCGACCGTCGCTTGAGCTAAAGATTGCAGCAGATATTGGATACATTTGCGATCAAGGATGCGATGATCCGTCTGATTGCCATAGCTCATAAGGCAGTCATAGCAGGCCGCCTCACACTCCTCTTTAAAAGGGGCTGATGGCGAATGGGTCGAACCATCAACGGAAAAATGGCAGAGTTCCAGGGCGGTACGGGCTACGCGCTGCAGTGAATCGGCCTCGTCGACAAGGCGTCCCAATACGCCGGCGCCGCCTTCGGCGGCTTCATAGAATAACAACGACTTGCGGTCATTGCGATTCGGCAATGGCTCAGCCGCCAGTTCGCTGTCTTCCAGTTGGAATTCAATCTGGATAGCGGTTTTCATAGCCGCCTGGAGCGTGGCCATAATCTCCGGAGCAAGTGGTGTGGCTGGCTGGAAGAGCAGACAGTTCTTGGTATCCGTAACGTAAGGAATGACCCGAACCGCCTTCGGGCCAAGCGGATCATCATTGGAGCCATCGGCGTCCATTTCATCGTCCGCTCTGGCCCATTGACCAGTGGCTGGATCCAGAAGGAATCCATATTTGTTTTTTTCGGCTCGACGGGTCAACCCAAAATTGATCCGAAAAATAGTGGCGGCCTGACCGTAGGTAAGCGTACCAATGCGCTCATTATCAGAAAGAATTTGCGCGATACGGATCATCTGTCGCTGCTGGCGATGATCGAAACGAAGGGCCGTGCGAAGCTCGTATCCCTGCCGCATTCGCTCTTCCTCGTCGCAGTTCACGCGATCCTGGCGGCGGGTTGAAACATTCTGCATCTGGAACAAACCTGCCATGGCCGGCTCCAGACGGGCCTGGCAGTGCTGGCAGACGTCGGGGCCAGGTTGGTTCGCCGGCGTGATGTGCGCATAGCCGCATTGGGGACAAAGCTTCGCCGTCCTTGTTGGAAGTTCTCCGGCCTCGTCTCCCTCACGCGGCGGCAGGATTACGCGACGGATTCGGTATTTGCTGCCCTCGTGGTAAACAATGGCATTGGGGCCAAATTCGCTGATTGCTAGAAATCTCGGGCGTGACAGAAACTCGTCCTTGGTTTTTCGCGCTGGTACGAACGCGGAAATCGGCAATCTCGGAAAACTATAGCCCGGCAGGAAGCCCTCGCTGGCAAAGTAGCGGTAGCTGTAGAAATCGGATTGCGTGCTTGCTTTTTCACTAAGCAGCAATTTCATCTGAATGCCCGCTTCGCGTTGGAGTATTTCGGCGCGGTTCTTTTCAATACTGCTGCGGGAGGCGTCCCTGATAATTCTTGTCTGGCTGTCGTATTGGGCCAGTGCGGACTTATACAGGCTTCGCCAGCGCTCGCAGGCGGAATCGAAACGCTGGATAAAAGAAGAGAATACATCACCGAACCAGTTTTCGGAATACCAGGGTGCACAGACCAATTGGTTGCTCAGCGTGAGCAAAATATTTTGGCTGCGATCTTTAGCCCTTTTGACTGCGTCGGCGTTATCAAATTGGCTGAGAATTTCGGGCAACACAGACATCGAAGGCGGGTCGCCGGACAGATCGAGCGCGTCGCGAAGACTTTGCCCGAGACTTACGCCCGTTTCCGCCAACCATATGGCGCCAAGATGTGCAATCATCAATTCCTCGTTTGTCAGATCAATACGGGGCGGGGCCACCACGCCGACCACCATGCGCTGCTGACGATTGAAGAAATATTGATCGTGCGGACTGCCGGTGGAACAGTACGTGATGACCAAGGCCGGTTGACCGCTTCGTCCGGCCCGTCCGCTCCGCTGGGCGTAATTAGCCGGTGTTGGCGGAACGTTGCGCATATTAACAAGGTTGAGTTGTGCGATATCCACACCCAATTCCATAGTGGGCGAGCAAAAGAGTACTGGTAGACGCGCGGTACGGAAATCCTCTTCGCGTCGCTGCCGCTCTGCGGGGTCGACCTGGGCGGTATGTTCACGAGCCTGCAGCCCGGATTTGAGTTCATGGGCTACAGTTCGGTAAAAATCGACGAAGAACTGGTTTGTTCGGGGGCCCTTTTCAGGCTCCTGGGGTGTACGAATTGGATCCACTGGTGCGGATTTGCCGTTCCGCGATTTCCAGCGAAATGCTGCGGCCAGTATCTGGTAGGCCGGTGCGGAATCGGACCCGCGGGCCGGTTCCACCTCGGCAACGATTCCCGCCCGCTCCAGCACGCGGAGCGTATCGCTGATGATTTTCTGAATATCATCGGTGGTAAGGCTGGTCGCGAATTGTAAGGGATTGGAATATCGCAAATATTGGCCAAACCCGCTGCGCCCAGAGAGATAAACGGCCTGTCGCCTGTCATTATCGGAACTTTTGGGGCAAGGCAACAATACCGAAGAGGTTGTTGGTCGTTCGTCCTCGTCCATAGCCCACGGTGGAATCAATCGCTGCTCCGAGCGAAGCCGTAGCTTTTCAAGGAAATCATGATCCAGATATTCCACTTTGATCGCCAGTTCACGCCGCATATGATCCAGCAGTACACGTGCTACTACTACAGCGCGACTTCCCAATCGCCGCTCGCTTTCATCGCGGAAAATCAGGTTTAGGGAGAGCGTTTTTGGCCATCAAAGGCCGAAGTCGCGCTGTAGTACTAAAAGTGCAGGAGACCACACTTTGCGTCCACACGGCGATGAACAATTGGCTAATTGCCGATAGAATAGGCTATTCATTGGCTACTTCACGCAATGGGAAGACATGTTAACGCTCCGCGAACAAACCTTCGATCAAACCGCCTTGCCCATCAGCCCCAGTTCAGGGCCTTTTAGTTTTCCCTTTATTCGGTCTTTTTTCGTCTTTATGACGTTCTGGGACAGAACGATTTATTGGGAAATTCGATCAAGCTGTCTCCCGAAAATCCACGCAGCCCTGAAAACTAAAAGGCCCTGAGCCCCAGTTGGCTGCTGGCGGACTGTATGGAGTTTCGCGGCAAGCAGGACCTGTGGAGCCGGCAACGCCCGGAGATGCTCGAAGCTCTGCGTCAGCAGGCCATGATCCAGAGCGTGGAGTCATCGAACCGCATCGAAGGCGTCACCGTCGCTCCAGACCGTCTGGCACCACTGGCGCTGGGCAAGTCCCGTCCCCGTGACCGCAGCGAAGAGGAACTCTCCGGCTACCGCCGCGCCCTGGACTGGATTTATTCACGCAGGTCGGCAGTGCCACACCCGTTCCCGGCGACAAATGACCTTCAAGATCGG
>JAKATV010000076.1 GCA_021818565.1 Planctomycetota bacterium | reverse complement strand
TCTTCATTCAAAATCTTAAAATCTATTCACGCTGTGAATAGATTGTATTCACGCCGTGAATAGATTATATTCATGAAATGGATACTCTGCATACACGCTGGCTGGCGGCGCAATTGGAAGCGGTGTTAAAGGTCCTTCCTGTGGCCGTGGTAACCGGTGCGCGGCAAACGGGCAAAACCACACTTGTCCGAAATGTCCGTGCCGAGCGGCCCTATTTCACACTTGATGATGTCGCGTTGCTGGGACAGGCCCAGGAGGCCCCTGATTCGCTCTGTGCCCATCCACCCGTAACGCTTGATGAAGTTCAGCGCGTGCCGAACCTGCTGCTTGCGGTAAAAAGGCAGGTAGACCGGCAACGTAACGCCGGTGACTTTCTCTTGACCGGTTCCGCCAACCTGTCTTTGATGACGCATGTATCGGAATCTCTGGCCGGGCGTGCGGCTTATTTGGAATTGCCGCCATTTTGCCCAAGAGAGTGGTTGCAAAGCCAAAAAAAACTCAGCCCGATTGATTCTCTGTTTAACGAGGATTTTGACCACCGCCATTGGCCGACAGAAGCCGGCGACTGGCCCCAATGGCTGTTGCGCGGCGGGTACCCATCCGTCTTGCAGTTGGATTCGGATCAGGCACGGGATATCTGGTTTGGCGGGTACACCCAAAGCTACTTGGAGCGCGACTTACGGCAATTAAGTGACGTCGCCAGCCTTCCTGATTTTCGCCGGTTCATGGCACTCTCGGCGCAGCCTACCGCCCGGCTGTTAAACCAGACTGAACTGGCCCGCGACGCAGCCCTTTCACAGCCAACCTGCCATCGCTACCTGAATTTATTGGAAACGGGATGCCTGATTAGCAGGCTGCCAACGTATGCAACCAACCCCAGCACCAGTCTTGTCAAAGCAAAAAAGTTACTTTGGAACGATTGTGGTCTGGGGGCCTGGCTGGCGGGAATCAGGTCCCGCACTCTTCTGGCGGCGCGCGTAGATCAGGGATTTTGGCTAGAGCAAGCCATTTTTCAAAGCCTCCAAACGTGGCGGACTCTGGACAGTGCCAACCGCCGATTGTATTACTGGCGCGACCGTTCCGGGAAAGAAGTTGACTTTATTCTTGAGCACCAGGGGAAACTTGTAGCCATAGAAATAAAATCGTCCAATCAGGCCACACTGGAAGACACGCGCGGGATTCTGGCGTTCCGCGGCGGCCTGAGCAAAGGCACACAATTTTGCAACGGCGTGGTATTGCACGGCGGTGAAGCCCGCCCCCTGGGCAAAAAACTCTACGCCCTGCCTTGGAATTGGCTGGTGCCAATCACGCCGAAAATCGGCAGTTCTCGGTAGGGTGCATTGAAACAAACGTAAGTTTCCATCACTTTCCGCAAAATTTATAGTACTCCGCAATAGGTCCCTGAAATGGGCCATCACGCCCAGGTATGGACGCACTGCCTCTTCTTAAAAAGGCGTAAAGGAAGAGGGGTACCGATGCGTCTTAGCCCGGCGTGGAAAAAATTCGCGGTTGGTGCGCTTGAATGATATTGGCACACGATGGATAATCCACCTACGGAATCAAGGATGCTTGATCCGCTCCCAGGGGTCTGACGGGAGTTCATTTGAACGATGCTCGGCACTGTTTTTGTAATCTGCGCGGTTGTCGGTGGTACGCTTTTTTTGTGCCAGTTTGTGCTTAGCCTTTTTTCTCTCGGTGGCCATATCCCGGGCATGCATCACCTTCCGCCGGGGCATCTGCCCGGTCCGGGCCATAGTGCGCCCGGCGCAACGCATCAGGGAATGCTCCCGGGCGCGGGGCATCAGATGGGCCATGGAGGCACCGTGCGACATGCAATGCTGCGGGTGCTTGGCCACGGGCACGTAGGGGGTCATCATGAATCCGAGTCCGAGGATTCATGGCTCGGAGCGATGCTGAGTTTTCAGGGACTGGTGGCAGCCCTGACGGTTTTCGGGCTGGCCGGACTGGCGGCAATATCTCAGGCTTGGACGGTGTGGCTGGTGCTCCCTCTGGCCTTGGTCAGCGCTTTGGCCGCGAGTTTCTTGGTGGCCACGCTTCTGCGGATGCTGATGAATATGGATTCAGATGGTACCATTGATATTCAAGACTCGATCGGTTCACCGGGGACGGTGTATCTATCCGTTCCCGGCGGCAGCAACGGGGTTGGTAAGGTGCTGATCACCGTGCGCGACCGAACCATGGAATATGCCGCGGTCACCTATCAGGATGCGGAATTGCATCAGGGCGACGCGATTGTGGTTGTCGGCGTGAAAAATTCGGATACCCTTGAGGTTGTGTCGGCATCGTCTGTGCCGACGCGCGTCGATATCTAAATCAATTGCGGAGGTTACTAAATATGAATTTTGCGGGAATATATGGATTGGCGATGCTGTCAGGCTCTACGTCACTGCTGTTGCTGGCGGCATTCGTGGTGGCGCTATTTCTCAGCTTTGTGGTTCTGACATTGAGCCGATACAAGCGTTGTCCGAGCAATCGGATATTGGTGATCTACGGCAAAGTCAGTGGCGGCAACACGTCGCGCTGTATTCACGGCGGTGCGGCATTTGTTCTGCCGCTGATCCAAGACTTTGCTTTTCTGAACCTGGAGCCGTTACAGATCGAAATTCCGCTTACCGGGGCTTTGTCGATCGAAAATATCCGCGTCAATGTTCCCAGCGTGTTCACGGTAGCCATCGGCACGCAGCCGGAGCTGATGCAGAATGCCGCGATCCGTCTGCTGGGGCTGGATATGAAACAGATACAAGTGCGGTTGGAGCATATTATCTTCGGGCAATTTCGTGATGCCATCGCCTCCATGCGTATTGAAGACATCACGCGGCATAGAGAACAGTTCCTGAAAAATATTCAACTCACGCTGGAGCCGGAACTCAACAAACTTGGGTTAATACTGATCAATGTGAATATCACGGACATCACCGACGAGTCCGGGTACATCGTTGCGATTGGAAAGAAAGCTGCATCTCAAGCCGTGCAGCAGGCGATGGTGGATGTGGCACAGCAGGAGAAATTAGGGGCGGGAGGCGTGGCGGATGCCGAGCGTGAAAGAGCGGTACAGGTGGCCAACGCCCAGAAGCTAAGGGAAATCGGTCTCCACGAGGCTCAGAAGGATCAGGCCGTGCGTGTGGCGGAACTGGAGCGTGATCAGAAAATTGGCGAGGCTGCCGCGCAGCGTGACCAGGCGGTGCGTTTTGCAGAGCTTGACAAGGAGCGCAAGGTAGCTGAGCAGACCGCGGTTTTTGACCGCGATTCACAAGTTAAGTCGGCTGAACAGGTCATGCGTATCTCGGTGGCCGAGGCCAACGCCAAGGCCATCGCCGGCGAGAGCAAAGCCCAGGCCGACATAGCCGCCGCCCAAGCGGAACTGCAGGTGAAACAGGCGACGGCTTACCAATTATCTGAAACCAAGAAGCGCGAGGCGGAGGCTGGGGTAGAGGAGTCGCAAAACCTTGCAATGGCTAAGGCGGCCCTCGCGAACGCCCAGCGTATCGAGGCGGAACGCCGGGCGACTTTGGAAGCTCCGGCCAAGGCGGAAAAGGCCAAGATACTTGTCGACGCCCAGGCAGCGGCCGAGAAACGCCGCATGGAAGCCGAGGCGGAGGCGAACGCAATTTTTGTGAAAATTGACGCGGAAGCCCGCGGCCAGTTTGAGACTCTGGCGAAGAAAGCTGCGGGCTTGAGGATGATTATCGATTCTTGCGGTGGCTCGGATAAGGCATTTCAGATGCTCATGCTGGAACACTTGGACAAGCTGGCCGAGACGGCGGCCACGGCCATTTCCAATATCAAGTTTGACAAGGTTGTGGTATGGGAAAACGGCCATGCCGGAGCGAGCGGCAATGCGGCGTCAAACTTCCTGCAAGGGATGGCGCGCAGTATGCCACCGATGATGCAGGTGATGCGTGACATCGGTGGCGTTGAACTGCCGGATTATCTTGGACGCCTGGCACCCGAAGCGGCTCCCGAAGCTGCCCCGCCCGCCCCGGCGACATCGGCAAGCCCCGCCGCTGCAGCCGATGCTGAAAAGACAAGTTGAGCGTATGATTGGTGTGGCATCCAAGTATTAAGGAAAATA
>JAKATV010000367.1 GCA_021818565.1 Planctomycetota bacterium | reverse complement strand
GGTTCGCGTGTGGATGGCCCACCATAACGCCTTGGTATTCCCCGAAAAATACCGGGTTATGGCGGTTCAGGGAGATTTGCAGAATTTTCCCGTTCACCTTACTTCCGGAATCTTTGTGCATATGGACCCGGCCCGACGGTCTGATGGGAAGCGCAATTATGATTTTTCCGCCACGCACCCCGCCCCGAGCGTGCTTTTAAGAATCATGGAAAAAGCGTACGCAGGCGTTATTAAACTAAGCCCAGCCGTAAATTTCTCGACGTTGCCGACCGGACATCTGGAACTCATCAGCGAAAACGGCACCGTTGTACAGGCATTACTTTGGACGGGAAGCGTCGGTACAAAACTCGGCGAAAATAAACGAACCGCCACGGTCATTGATCGCCGCACAACATGGTCCATTTGCGAATCCAGTACCGACTGTGCCCCTCCGGAATTACATGCCTATCAGCCGGAAAAGTGGCTCTACGAAATCGACGGCGCTGTTACAAGGAGCGGCCTGGCCGTCGCTCTGGCGAAAGCGATTACACTGCGCTGGCTTAGCCCTGACGGCGGTTACATGACCGGCCCGCAATACCTGCACCATCCGGCTTTAGCGGCCTTTGAAGTGCATGACCATTTCGCTTATACCGAGTCGGAACTCTTTAAAAAACTAAAACACGCCTGCACCAAATACCCCACCGCCGTCGGCACCATAGAAGTAAAAACCCGCGGCGGACTGGGGCTGAACACTGATCAATTACAAAAACAACTGTCCAAAATCTGCCATTGTGATCTCACTGTCCTCATCTATCGTTGCGCACATGGGAAAGCCTGTATCATTGCCCGGCGATGCAACAAACCCACCGGCGGCTGATAATCGCCAAATGAAGAAAGCAAGCGACGCAGGCGCGTCCACGGAGAGGCGCGTTATGTTCCAATTTATCTGTCGCTTTCGGTTTGTTTTCTCACCAATTTCGCCTTTTCTTCTTTTGCAAATTCCACCCACTCGATCACTTCAGGTTCAATTGCATTGGCGTACCGCTTAAGCACCTCATCATAAGCGTTCATGGCAAGTTCGGGCCGGCCGCTCTGATCAAGTGTTTCACCGCGATAGGCCAGGGCCTTGGCAATGACCCCACGAATCTCCGAATCCGAAGACGCACCGAACTCAGAAAGGAGTTGCTCATAAACCGCCAATTCATCCGCGTGAGAATCTGTCTTGGAAAAGGTAATGCCCTTTTCCAGCAGACAACGGGCCGCCCAGACGGCTTTTTCCCCTGTGGCACCTTCGCCCATTCGCTGGCGACATAGATCGTACAATGCAATGGCTTCTGGATATTTGCCTGTTTCGGTTAAAAGCACGCCCTGGTTCACCATTGCTTTAGCTGCACGGACTAACAGTTCCGGCTCCGGTGCGTCGATAAAGCGCTTCCAAGCCGCCTCGTAAAGTGCCATTTGCCCCGGCCGGTCTCCCAATTCCCCGGTCGCCCAGCCCTTGTTGTACATGGCAATAGCGACTGAACCCCGCACCGATAAATCAGTAGCGTCGCCAAAGCGATTTATGACCTCGTCACAATCGGCGATCTCCCCTTGAAAATCCCCCATTTCTCCTTTGACATAACCACGGTCCAAAATCGCTTCAGCAACTTGGGCACTGAGCTCAGGATTAGTACCGAACTGTTCCAACAACTGACTGTAAAGCTCCAGAGCCGCGTCAACTTTTCCGGTTTCTCCTAAGCAATGGGCTTTGCCACACATGGCCCAGGCAACGGAATCCAGCAGATCCGGCTCCGTGGCATTATCATATCGCCGCAATAACTCATCGTGTGTAGCAATCGCATCTGCATGTCTCTTTAGATCTTCATACGCACTTGCCTTCGCCAGCAAGGCGGCCGCGACATGCTCACGAATTTCCAAGTCGGTCGCATCCCCAAACCGTTCAAGCAAATTACCATACATGGCAAGTTGCTCCTCCGGCCTGCCCATCTCGCCCAGGAGGTATGCTTTGCCGCTCATGGCTTCAGCAACTTTTAGTTGCAAAGCCGGTTCTGTAGCGGTACCCCATCGGCTCAACACTTCGTCATAGCAGGCGATCGCCTCCGTAAACATGCTCATGTCGGCGTAAGCAAGGCCCTTCTTGGAGATGGCTCCGGCCAAGGTTTTCCGCCCTCCCGGATCAATCGAATTTTCGAGCCGGTGCACAATCTCGTTAAAACACGCAACTGCATCAAGAAATTTTCCACTGCGGCCCAATGCAAGGCCCTTGTCGAAAAGTGAATCCACTGCAAACTCACGCAGTCGTGGTTCGGTTGAGCCTCCGAATCGGCGAAGGACTTCATCAAAACTCGCAATACCGTCCCGATCGCGCCCGATTTCGCAGAGCATATATCCCTTGTTGTAAATTGCTTTGGCCAATTGGACGCGCAATTCCAGGTTTTCCGCATCGGAAAAATCTGCGACAATTCCGTCGTAGATGGCAATTTCAGCCTCAGGCTGGCCCATCAGGCCCAGCGAAATTGCTTTGTAGATGCGGGCGCTTACCGCCCAGACGCGAAGCTCCGGCTCCGCACAGGCTTCCATCTGCCGAATTAATTGATCATAGCAAGACATTTCCTCATTTCGCCGCCCTAAATGACCGAGGGCATTGCCAAATTGAAGATTCGCATCGGCAACGACAGACCGTATTCCGACTTCTGGTTCCCCGCCGAAATTGGTAACCAACTGGCTGAACACCGCCATTGCCTCGGCGTGCTTACCGGCATCGGCAAGGTCCACGCCGCGGTCCAGCATTGCTTTGGCTTTATTGAATTGATCCATCTCCAACATCGTCGGCTCCGCAGATTACCCGCCCCAAGAATACATACACACCAAGATTGGGGCAAATACGCGTTTCCTTAATCGCTCCATTTGTCCACGGAAATTTGAGTGTTTTTGATATTTCCTGGAACACGCCGTACAGCGGTCAGGAACGGTTGCAACTTTTTTTACCTGTGTTACAGTATTGATCGAAGTCAATACAGGAGATATTCATGCACTATAGAATACTGGGTCGTACCGGCGTTAAAGTAACGCCGCTTTGTCTGGGCACGATGAATTTTGGCGCTCGCAGCGATGAGGCACAAGCGTGTGCCATTCTCGATGCCTATACATCCCTGGGTGGCAACTTTATTGATACCGCCAATGTTTACAACGACGGACGATCGGAGGAGATCATCGGGCGCTGGATGAAGCAGACTTCCAAACGCGATGAAATTGTGCTGTCGACCAAAGTCCATGGCCGCCGATCACCGCACATTAATGACGCCGGCAATCACCGCTGGCACATTGTGCGGGAAGTGGAAAAATCGCTTAAGCGGCTGAACACTGAACGCATTGATGTTTATCATATTCATCGTCCGGATGCTGATACGCCCATTGATCAGACGTTGCGGGCGCTGGATGATCTGGTTCGGCAGGGTAAGGTGCTTTATTTGGCCAGCAGTGTCTTTGCCGGTTGGCAGTTGGCCGAAGCGCATTATGTCGCCCAGTCGCTGGGAACGGCCCGATTTGATATTGAGCAACCGCAGTTAAATATTATTGACCGCCGGATTGAAAGTGAAATCCTGCCCTTCTGCCGCAAGTATGAAGTGGCGACGATCACCTGGGCACCGTTGGCGCGGGGCCGCCTGGCGGGCGTATACACGCGCGGCGGCCGAAAAATTCCCAAGGGCAGTTGGTACGACGCACAAAAGAAAACCGACTTTCCCGCCAGCCAATGGCCGGTAATGGAAGCGGTGGATCGGCTGGCCGACGCGCGGGGAGTTTCCAGCAGCCAATTCGCGATCGCCTGGTGTTTGCAGGTTCCGGGCGTCACGTGCCCCATAATTGGTCCGCGCACGGTTGAACAATTGCAGGATAATATGGCGGCATTAAAGTTCACACTTTCCGCGGAAGAATTAAAAAGCGTAGACGAACTTAATCCACCGGGAAATCTCTGCCGCGACCCGCAGCTTGGCGCTGTGCCGCGTTAACCTAACTTCCTGTTCGTTTCTCAAAAAACCCTGAAAAAGCGTTGTTTTGGGCGAGGATGTAGCAAGTAATATTTGATGTATGAAATGATAATATGCTTGCATTGCAATTGATAGTG
>JAKATV010000433.1 GCA_021818565.1 Planctomycetota bacterium | reverse complement strand
TGATCTTTCAGTGAGGTCAGGCTGAATTCCTCCACCAGGCGGGCGAAAAGTGAAATACGGTAGCCGGCGGATTCAAGAAATGTGGGTGCCAGAACCTCCATTTCCATCCGCATGGGCTTGCCGATACGCCTTTGGACAATCGGCAGCGACGCCGTCATGATGGCGGTGCCTTCCGGGATGATTTCCGCGGTTTGCCAGACGCGCTCATCGATGGAGCCATCACGACGCATCACGGTCATGGCGATGCGGCTGAATTGCAGCATCTGGGCGGCTTCACAAATACCAGCCCACCAGACATCAAAGGTGCTGGCGCGGGCGAGGCGCAGCTGTAAAGATTCAAACGCTATGCGGTACGTGCGGGACTCACGTGCGAGTTGGCGGTTTCGCCGCAGGGCACGCACCATATCTCCGCCGCGGGCGCTGCCGGCGGTGCGGAATAACACAATCAACAGTATGGCAAGCGTAAAGCTGGCCAGGGCCATGACCAGCGTGTTGCCAAAAAACATGACAACCGCCAGCACACTGGTGCCGGCACCAAACACATACAGCAGATACACCGCGTGAATATGCGAAAGCCCCAGGTCCAGCAGGCGGTGGTGCAGGTGGCCGCGTTCCGCGGAAAACAGGCTGCGGCGCTGCAAAATGGCCCGGCGGGCAAAGGTTATGGCGGTGTCCACCAGCGGGATGGATAACGCCACAGCGGTGATCAGCAGCGGTAAGGGCGAATTGCAGTGATGCGAAGCCAGCACGGCGGCGGCGGCGATGGTAAAACCAATGAACAAGCTGCCGCCATCACCCATGAAAATGCGGGCAGGGTTGAAGTTAAAAATGAGAAACGCGGTCAGGGCACCCATCAGGGCGAGCATCAAAAAGCCAATGGAGGGTTCTCCGATGGCGATGCCGATAATCGCGACGACCAGCGCGGCTGCGGTGGCGATGCCGCCGGCCAGGCCATCCAGCCCGTCACAAAAGTTCAAGCTAACGGGGACAGTCACCAGCCAGAGGATTGTCAGCGGCCAGGAAAGCCACCCCAGGCAGGGCTGCCAGTTCGCGGCAATGGGGCCGGTGGGCACCCGGACACCATAATAGGCGAACAAACCCGCGGCCCCCAGCAGGCCGACAAGTTTGATTTTGGCGGGGATGTTGATGATATCATCAAGAAAACCGACGGTCAGCAGCACGACGGAGGCAAAAATAAGCGACGCCATGGGCGTGTGGAATATGGCGTGAACCAGTGTGGTGCGGCGATACAACAGCAGCACGGGCGCGGCACTGATGAGCGTGGAAAGCGCAATGGCCAACCCGCCCACGCGCGGCACCGGGCGCACGTGCACCTTGCGGGCATCGGGGATGTCCACGAGCTTGAAGCGCTTTGCCAGGAGGATAACAGGCACAAACGACAACACGCCGGCCCATAGTCCGCCCACAAAGGCGACACCATACCAGGATGATTGAACCATGATTTCTCCCTTGCTCTTTGGCGGTTGATTCGGTATTGGCAGTATTGGTCAGTATTTTCAGTGAGCAGGAGTTAGTCTCCCATGATGCCAAGCCTCACCCGCGCAGGATGAAAAAAGGCCATATTGTTTCGCTGTTGCGAATGTCTGGCGATTTTTCAGAGCAGAAGTTAGAATGTTTTGGAAGCGCTGCGCTTTACTATTTTGCACGGCAGGTGAACCTGCCGGCTAACATTATGTTGAATGCCAGATGCCCCCTTTTGCGGAAGCGATGGCGCTTCAATGTTCAGGAACCACTGATCAATCCTGCTATCTTAGCTCGACCAAGTCCTGGCCCGATTCGAGCGATGCTACCAGCGATGGCATCGACCGACCAAATACCGACAGCAGGTTGATGGTCCTGCAATTTCCCAACCGCACCCATACAATCTGCGGCCTGCCGCGAATTCCAGAATTTCAATATCAGGTGCGGCGGCCAATCCGATGTCCTGTAGATGCGCACTGTCATAACCCTGTGCGGTGATCCACTGGGCGAGCTTCGGCGGCAACTGGTTGTCAATAAGAAATTTCAAGACGCCTGCAACACGATATGGTCCGTCTGAAGCGATGCGTACGCGATGGCCGCGAGAATGTCTTCTCGCTCCAAATAGGGGTAGTCTTCGAGAATTTCTTCCACGGACGCGCCGGCACCCAGCAATTCCAGCAGATCGCTGACGCGCATGCGTTGGCCGCGAATACACGGCCGCCCGCCGCATTTTCCCGCTTCTACGGTTATGCGAGCAAGAATTTTTAACCGACTGGGTTCATTCATAATGTCACCGTCACACTTCCGCAACACAAACAGCCGCCAACCATTCTAGCAGGTTGAAAGCTGGAATGCAGAATTAATGGCCACAGATCACGGGCCACGAATCAGGGTGTTGGGTTACAGGTTACAGTCTGAACGTACGTTCAGCGACGAGAAGTTAGCATTTGGTATTCACTATTTTGCACGGCAGGTGAACCTGCCGGCTAACATTACGTTGAATGCCAGATGCCCCTTTGTTATTCATGGATGCTCGTTCCGCTATGCCGACTTCCGAGCCGTCCGTTCAAATTACATCCGCGAAGCGGCTTTCCAGGCGTTTGAAGGTAAATAGGCCGATGAGGGCGGTGATCAGGGCGGCGGCGATGCTCCATAGCAGCGGCCCTATCACCAGGGGGTGGCCGCCAAAAACGCTCCAGCGGAAAGAGGATAGTATTCCATTGAGCGGATTAAAGGAAAAAATTGTGGCGATAATGGGGTGGGTTTTACTGAGCTTGGCTATGTGCGAAATGGAATAAGCCACGGGGCTGGCGTACATGAGCATCTGCATGAATATCGGCAGGATGTACTGGATGTCACGATAGCTCACGGCAAGGGCTGATGCGATCATTCCAATACCGACGGCCATGGTCAGAATCAGAGCGACCCAGACCGGCAACAGCAGGAGGCCCCAGGTCGGGACAAGATGAAAAAACAGCATAATGGGAACCAGCATACAAGACCCGACACAAAAATCGACCATGGTGGAAGGCGTAATGGACAGGGGCAAAATAATTCGCGGGAAGTAAACTTTGGAGATCATATTGGAATTTGCCACCATGCAGGTACTGATACGGTTGAGCGTATTGGCAAAAAGATTCCACGCCAGCAAACTCGCGAAGGAGAAGGCCATCATGGGGATTCCGTGGTTTTTAATTTTGGCGATGAACCCGAAAACAAAGGTAAATATCCCTGCCGCCAGCAGGGGCTGTAAAACCACCCAGATAATGCCCAAGGCGGTCTGCTTATAACGCAGTTTCAGGTCCCGTCCCGCGAAGCTGAACAGCAGGTCGCGGAAATACCACACTTCCGCAAGGTCCACGAGTTTCCACGCCGATCCGGGGCGCAGAACCAGATGCGGCACGGGCGGAGAAGCTGCGACGGCAGAATCATCGCTGCTGATTGATGCAGGAAGTTCCGATTTTACGCCGCCGACTTTAGAAGCCACGGGCACTACATCAGTTTCTTGATAGATGGATTCAGACATTTTTTAAAACCTTGAAAACAGGGGCAGGGTATTGGGAAGTTAGAAGGTACAAGTTTCAGTTCATGCAGTAGTTGCAGCGTGGACAGTACATTTTGTATTCTGGTTTGCTTGAGACCACAAGAAGTTAGAACTTCGAATGCTTCGGAAGGGCCGCTATTTTGCCCGGCTGCGGCCGGACGGTGGCTGGCGGGCGGGCCGGCTTAACTTGGAAACTGTCCTCTCCGTGTGTCTCCACGCAAAATTGCAGCACTTCTAAAACTAACTTCTGGTCCTTACTCATTTCTTATTGAGCGAAGCGCCGTCGCCCGCCATTTCATGCCGCAGTGCGTGAGCTATCAACTGCGAGCGCGTAAGGCCGTGGTTTTTGGCGAAACGATCGGTCTTGGCCAGCAATTGCTGCTCGACGGTGATATTAATGCGATAGGCACCTTTACCGACTCTCGGACGACCTAGTGCCCTGTTCCGGTCATAATTACGGGGTTGACGAAGGGTTGGCCTTAAACCGGCCATCTGCGGCGTCGCGTCGGCTCAAGGGGTTTACGAACCCGGTTCTCGCCGCCGACTCCTTGCATCTGGCCGGTTTAAGGCCAATCAACCCGTAATTA
>JAKATV010000198.1 GCA_021818565.1 Planctomycetota bacterium | reverse complement strand
TGCGATTTCAGTTGGTGGCGGCGCACAGCAGGCTCAAGCTCAGGTCATGGTCCAAACCGGCAATGCTCTGGACGCGAATAATCAAGTCGGTTCCGGCGGCAGCAATTCGCCGATTCCGGGGTATGTGCCGATGAACCCTAACGCCGTGGGATACGCCAATTCCAATACGGGTATGTATAACTCTGTTCCGCGGGTAAATTACCAGGTGGTGCCGGTGCCATTACCGGGCGGAGGCACGAGCTATGCCCGTATTCCACAGCTCGGGCAATCCTCTTTTGGGACCAATATCGCGCCATCGGCGGTGCCGCTGTATAACGTCAATGCCATCAGTTCCGGCGTGCCAAGCACGGCGGTGAATTCCGCCTTGGGTTCGCAGGGGCTTATGAGTTCCCAAGGAGCTTTGGTTCAAACCCCTGGCGGCATGGGTGGTAATCCGTATTCGCCTTACGCCGTCAATGGACAAGCCTATACGAATCCGGCATATATGTCGCCGTACAACAGTCAGAACCCGGCGGCGCTGATGCCGGGGACCGGCGTTTCGGCCTACACCGCTCCCGGTGCCGCGGCAGTGCCAATGGGGACAACCACGGGGGTGGTCGGGCAAATCAGTCCTTTGTTTGGTTTGCGGCAAGTCAGCGTGCAACAGCCGATTTCCGGCCAACTGACCAACCCGTTTGGTTTGCCGTCGCAAAGCAATAAAGTATCAGGTTCAGAAAGCCGATCGCAAAGCGGCAATTCGTTTAACAGTCTGACGCCCATTAATGTTGGCACAAGTCAGGCCACCAACGCGCAGGCAATCAATGGAAACGTTAACCATGTCAAAACCAGCCGTCCAACGGGTGAGGCAATTAATGGTTCCGTTAATAATGGCAACCAACCCGGCAAAATCAATGGCGGCGGATTGTATCAGCAATTGCTTACCGAATTGGCGGGCGGCAAAGCCGCCAGCATTACCGCACCAGGCCTGCCCGGTAAGCCGGCGATGACCTTGACCGACTTAACGCCCCGATCCAATCATGCCACATTAACCATTGATCCAATTACCGGCTTGCCGATTGCCCCGATTACTTCTAAACGGCTGATTGGGGTATCCAACGGTTCCGGACTTGGCACAGCGGTTGATACCGGCACTGGCGCAACAAGCACAATCGTGCCATTCGGGATAGGGACCAATGGCAATATTTCCAATACACTGACAAACCAATTGCAGGCAGGGCAGAGTCTGGCCACGCTGAATTCGCTGGCTGGCGGAACGCCGGGAAATTTTGGCCAGTTGATGCGCCAAGCTGAAGCGGATCAGAAAACCGGCCGCTTTGTATCCGCGATTGAAAATTATCAAAGCGCCATCCAATTGCAGCCCGGCAATGCGCTGCCGCTGGTTGGACAAGCCAATGCCGAACTGGCCGCGGGCCTTTATCAAAGTGCCGCTTACAATCTGAAGTTTGTCTTTAGCCGCCATCCGGAATTAACCGCTTTGCGCTACGACCTTAAAGCTCTGTTACCTGCTACCTCGCTGCACGCTTCCCACAGGCAATTACAGCGGATGGTCACACAGAAAAGCGATCTTGCGGCATTTTTACTGGCTTACATCGATTATCAAACCGGTCGCAGTGCGGAACTTAAATCCACGCTTAATCAGTGGGCCCAGTGGAAAAACTGCGGCCCGTGGCCCACGATCCTTCAGAAGGCGTGGATAAAGACCGCTAACGCCAAGGGCGGAGGCCCAGCAAAAGCGGAGAAACCGTGACGCAATTTGATATCTCCCAAACGCCAGCTTTAAGCGACCCGAACGCCGCCCGGGAGATTCTGCGCCCTGATCTCAATCCCGTTGTTGCTTCAGCTGTGGCAGCCGGGGTTGAGGCGTCGACACGTCTTACCGATTACATTGATGCGGCCACACTACAGGATATTCAAGATTCCCTGGCGTCGGTAGCCCGGGTCAAGGCAACCATACTGGATTCACAGGGCATCCCACTGACGCATACGACCGTCAGTAAGCGTTTTCAGACGCGCTCGGCCGCTATCGCCGCGTCGCACAGTGCCAAGGGAGACACCGCCCTGGATCAACCATTTTCCGCCCCGATTGTGGTGCGCGGGCAGCGTCTGGGCAGCATTGTCATTGAGCCCGCTAAAGCCACGCCCGTGCGCACCGCCGCCATTAATGAACTAGCCACCAAACTGCAACTGCCCCCCGCGCAGGTCCGCACCATAGTTGACGCTCTTAATCAGGAAGCCCTCGTACAGCGGACGGCGGGTGTCCAATTCTTATATCTTCTGGCCAATGCCATCTCGCGTCTGTGCGAGCAGGAAATTCAGTTGCGCCGTCGCATTGTGGAGTTATCCACACTTTTCAATATCTCCAATATGCTTACTGAAGCCCGCGGCCTCCAACAGACCCTGGACCGCGTGACCTTCAGCGTCACTGAGGCGCTGAATGTAAAAGCCTGCTCACTGCGACTGCTTGATGACCAGCGCGATGAAATGGTAATTAAGAGCGTTTACAATCTTTCAGAAGCTTACCTGCAAAAAGGCCCCATTATGCTGCGCCAAAGCGGCATTGACCGCGAGGCTCTGGAAGGCAAGGTCGTCTACATTCCCGATATCGCTACTGATCAGCGAATCATTTACCGCGATGACGGTCGTCGGGAGGGCATTGTCTCCGTCCTCTGCACCGCCTTGATTTATAAAGATCGTCCCATCGGCGTATTGCGGGTCTATTCCGCGGAGCGCAAGGAATTTTCAGAGTTTGAAGTTAAGCTTCTGCAATCCATTTCGGGTCAGGCCGCCGCCGCCATTGAAAACGCCCGGCTGCAACAGGAAACCGTGGAAAAAGAACGCCTGCAGCGGCAAGTTCAGATTGCCGCCGAGGTTCAGCGCCGGATGATTCCCGCCGGAGCGCCGGTTGTGCCGGGTTTCGATATTGCGGCACTGTACGCGCCATGTTTTGAACTCGGTGGAGATTTTTACGACTTCATCGAATTTGGAACCTCCACACTGGGTATTGCGGTTGCGGATGTGGTCGGCAAGGGACTGCCTGCTTCACTGTTAATGGCCTCCGTTCGGGCTGCCATCCGCGCGTATGCCAATGATATCTATTCCGATCTCGAAATTATCGCCCGGGTGAACCGGGCCATGGTAGCCGACACGCGCAGCAACGAATTTATTACCCTCTGGTACGGCACATTAAACTACGCCCGGCGGCAACTGACCTACTGCGCGGCGGGCCATGATCCCGCCCTGCTGGTCCGCGATGGTAAAATCCAGGAACTCTCCGCAGGCGGAATGGTACTGGGTGTGGACCCGTCCGAACGCTATATTAAAGAAGTATTGCAGTTACAGCCCGGCGATTTGATTTTTATTTACACCGATGGCCTAAGCGACGCCGTGAGTTTCAGCGGAGAAAAATTTGGCAAAGCCCGTGTGCGTGAAACTCTGCTGCGCCACAAAGACTCTACCGCCCAGCAGATTTGCCAGAACATGATCTGGGAAACCCGCCGCTTCGTAGGCCTGAACCGCCGCACCGACGACACCACCATGGTAGCCCTTCGCGTCACGCAGTGACAGCGTGGAAGCCCGCAACCTGGGGCACCTCACTTCGCATGCGGCGAGCCTGAGGGCCTGGCAATAGCAGCCTCGACAGGAATCGCCGGGCGCGGGATACAGTTACAGATATCCGCGTCACATACGACGCATGTCACTCTTTTTTTGTTCAACGGCCTTCGCCAGACGCATGAACGAGTAGGGATCGACGATTTCCAGGCGGTGTCCGAGGCGGGAATTTTTCAATAGGGCAAAAAGTTGTTTATGCCAGGATGGGGTGCGCAAAATGGTCCGATAGATTCTAAATTGGGTTGATTTCTCCGTAGTCTGCCGCAGGATCATACGCGCTGCCGCTTGAACTGAATCTGGGAGATCGGCGTACATGCGAATAAACGGGACCTGATCAAAGAGCGACAACGTCGGAACTTTTTGCGCTACCACTCCATCGGGGGAAAACCGCGCGTAGGCCGCTTTAACCTGATCATTCATTGCCGGGGCATCGCCGTCAATAATAAATCCCGTTAATTGAATATCCCACAGGCGGTAATATTTCTCACAATGAACACGCCAAGC
>JAKATV010000528.1 GCA_021818565.1 Planctomycetota bacterium | reverse complement strand
GATCAAGGAACGCTGATCATGGATCACGTTGGGCAGTTGGTTGGGGAGTTATCCGTGTGTTGTGTGCGGATTTTTTCCATAGATGTAAGTGAACCTCAGATTTCTTCGAAGCCGTAATTTGTGAATCTCAGGGTGCGGCAGTTTTCGGTGATGTTGCGGGTGAGTGTTTCTGACGCACCGTCGGGTAATTGGGCGCGGATTTCCAGCGTGATTTCTACTTTGGCTCCGGGGATGGCAGAGAGATGCTGGATAACTTCTTCAGCGATTTTGGCGGTATCGCGGGTTATGCGAATGGGGTCCAGCGGGACCGAGCCGTGAAAGCGGCCGAGTTGGGGTTGTCTCGGCAATGGGTTGGCACCAGGGCTGGTGCCGGGAGAATCCGCCGAATTGGCGGAGGTCATGGAAAATTCGGGCGGCTTGGAAAGTGCGGTAACCAGGTCTTTTTTTCGGGCGGATTCCATTTGTGCTACGGCGGCATCGGAACGGACCACTACCGCGTGTTCATCGCAAAGCACGCGGACAATCGCGCCGGATTGCAGGCCGATGTATTGTTGCGCTGCGTCATCCCAGCGGTCGGCATAGGCGAAGGTTTCGAACTTCCAGGTGGTGCGATTGACGCCGTCACGGATGGTGGCCAGCAGCACGTCCGCGTCGCGCAGGCGTGGCAGGTACGGGTAGCGGGCGAAATCTTCGGCGAGTTGTCTGACGGTGACGTGATTACCGCGCCAAAGTGGAATTTTATCCAGTTCCATGCGCAGCAGCGATCCGGCCATGGCGGTGAAAAAGAGTCCGGCGGCTTTAAGTTTCTCGGCGGCCCGAGCCGGTAATAGGCCGGTGCCGGGTAATCTGGTTTCGTTAAGCTCAATGGAGCCTAGGGGGTTCGGCTGCTCAGGGACAATGAGCCACTGGTAGGCTTCAGGAATGCGGGATTTGACGGTTTCATCGGCATTTTGCAGGCGGGTTTGGGCTTGCCGGGATTGAAACTGGTCCAGGTTCAAGGTTTCTTTTTCCGCATCAACGCTGCGCCAGGCCAAAAATTGGCGCACAGCCTGCTGGAGTTCGGCGAGGCGGTTGGCATCCGCGGCGAGGAATACCAGGGTGTTTTTGTAATTGCGCGGACTGGTGCCGCGGGATTCAAGGATGGCGGCGGCCTGCCGGCGGGCGGCGCTTTGGGGGTCTTTGCCGGTGTGTGGGCATTGCGGCCCCAGGATCACCAGACGCACTTCGGGATCGTCCGGGATGTCACTGGCGGGAACGCAGGCATGGACCTTGGAGAAATCAGCGCGGGAATTGGCCTGGTGTCGCAAACGCGCCACAATCTCCTCATCAACGTCGTGGTCGTGTAACCGGCCGGCACGATCATCGGCGAGGCGCGTTACGGTGGGCTGGGTGGAATACCAATAGCGCTTGGCATCTACATATAAATACGTGGCCTGATCGGTCAGGCGGCGCAGGGCATCGCCGAAGGTGGCGACGCTTTCACCCGGCTGCACGCAGCCGAGTTTGACGTGCCGTTCTTCAATGCCTCGGTTGGCGGCCCGCAGGGTGGGAGCGGAGCCGATATAAATGGTGCGGGCCACGCGACGGCACGCGGAATAGCGGCCCAGATTGGGGTTATCTCGATCCAGAGCCAACGGCAGAGAATGCGGGCCATCGACATCCTTTTCGATAACGGGTACCCATTGGTCATCCAGATAGCGGGTTAATTCAAACTGCACGGAGGGGTCATCAATGGAAATGCCGGCGGGCATAATCAGCAGATTTCCATCCTGGCGTTCCCACAGGGAATGGATCACGGCGGCCATGAGACGCAGTACCCCACGGGTGCGCTGGAATTTATCCAAAGTGGACCAGTCGGTGAAGAGGCGGTCAAAGAGTTCAGGATGAATGGGGTAGGCCATTTTGATGCGGCGCTCATAATCGGCTTCGCGACACTCCATGGGGAATTCCTGGTGTTGGCTGGCGTACATTTCCACGAACGCGCGGGCGACGGCGTCACGGGCGGGAAACTGTTCCACGGCCATGGGTTGAAAAAGCCTGCGGCGGACAATTTCAAAGCCTTCATCCGGGCTGGCGGGCCGCCAGGAAGATTCGACGCGGCCTACCGCGTTTTTCAGGCGGCCCAGGGCCATTCTTCCCCAGTCGCCGCCGACTTCATTGTCGGAGGATGGAATGCTGACCACCAGCATGGTTTGCCTGGCGGCCTTAGCGGATTCGCTTAGCGTTTGCGCAAAGGTAAATTGCGTATCAAATGAGCCGGCGGGAAGGGAACTGCCCTCATGGAGCTGCCGGGCGTAGGCGACCCATTCATCAATAAGTATCAGGCAGGGGGCGTATTTATTGAAAAGCTCCTTGAGGCGGTCGCCGGGGTTGGTGGCTTTTTCATCATCGGCTTTGAGAAGGTTGTAGCCTTCCCTACCGCCCAACTGCCAGGCTATTTCTCCCCAAAGGGTGCGAACCAGCGTTCCGTCGGGTTTTTTGCCGGGCTGGCCAGGGGAAATTTTAGTGCCAACCAACACGGCACGTTTCACGTTGGCGGTGATGGGCGCGGCGGATTCTTTGAGCAGCGTTTCAATGCCCGGCAGATCATGTGCGGGGGTGCCGGAAAACAGGTGGTACAGCGCCAGCATGGAGTGCGTTTTGCCGCCACCGAAGTTGGTCTGCAATTCCACCACCGGATCACCGCCTTTTCCGGCGAGGCGGTTGATGGCACCTTTGAGCAGTTGCTTGAGACCATCGGTAATAAACGTGCGACGGAAAAATTCCACAGGATGTTTGTATTCGTCCGAGCCTTCCTTGAGATAGACCTGCCAAAGATCGGCGGCGAATTCCGCTTTCTGATAATTACCGGAGGCCACATCCTGATGGGGTGTGACGACTTCGCGCCAGGGTTTGAGATTGGCGGCGGGCTTGCCTTCAACCGGGGCGATGGAGGCTTTACGGGTTTCGTTGCGTCTCTGATCTTCAAAGCGGACGCGCAACAGTTCCGTCTTCATTTTTTCAATTTCCGCGGATTGGTCTGCGGAAACGGCGGTAAGCAGACGGCTTACAGAATCCAGGGCGCGGTAGGCGTCATCGGTGCTGAAGGTGCTCTGGTGCGCCCATTTGTTGCGGGTGTCGCGCAGTTCACTGACCAGGCTGCGTTCGGCATGGCCGAGGATTTTACTGAACACTGGATTCCACTGGTCCCATATCAGCGCCAGGAGGGCCTGGGTGTCCATTTCCGGTGGGCGCTTCATACGGGAAGAGAGACGGTCATTACCGGGGGTGGACTGGCGGGCAATTTCCAACCATTTTTCACCGTGGGCATTGAGCATTTCGCGTTCGACAAAAGGCTTGAGGCCGGCGTTAAGCAGTTCAAGGCTTTTTCCGACACGTTCATGATTGGTTATGGCCATGGGTCAGGTCTCCGGTGAAACGTATTGAGGGCAAGCTTTGCCACCGCATAGAGTTTAATGGCAGACTGGAGATTCTGCACTGCAATATCCCTACTGTTTTGCTTAGGCCGGCATTCCGCGCTCAGCGAGGGGACGAAGACAACCGGCCAAAGCATCAAGACTCCTGCCAATTCGTTTCCAGTTTGTAATCGCCATGCAACAACATCCCCATTATTACCGTCACTTACCGGTATTACCCCCTTTATTACCCTCTTTTAAGGGTATTACCCTCTTTCGCCACGGTGCGCCCGGACCGCGCCCAACGCATTCAACGTTGCCGGCACCAGCCATATCGCGCAGCACATGTCGCACCATGTCGCGGCTGACGCCGGGGCAGGCCCGCTCAATGTCCGCAACGGTAAATTTGCCGGTCTGACGTTCGATGGCCGCCGAAATCAGCGTAGTTTTCTCGCCGCGCGGGGCCTTAATGTGTCCGACCCGTTCCTCGAATTCCTTATAAGCGCAGCCAAGGATGAAAAGAAGATAGTTGATATACGGCCAGGGATTGTGCTTGCCCTGGTGCCAACCGTGGGACGACTGCTCCAGTGTTTCGTAGTAGCGGTCTTTGTGCTGCTCGATCAGACGCTCCAGGCTGATGTAGCGCCCGACCTCGAAGCCCAGGTGGTAGCACTGTAGAAGCAGTAAAAGGCGCGACACGCGGCCATTACCGTCGCGG
>JAKATV010000032.1 GCA_021818565.1 Planctomycetota bacterium | reverse complement strand
ATCGGCATCACCGCAGAAACTCGCGGCCATTCCCACGAAAATCCGGCACGTTTTTACGTACCAACCCCCTGCTGATATGCACGTGCGCCGCGTAAATCTGGCGGGAGACTTTAACAACTGGTCTCCCACCGCCAATCCGATGCGGCGCACGGCCGCCGGGCGTTGGGCCACCAGCGTGCTATTATCTCCGGGACTTCATGCCTACAAATTCGTGCTTGATGGCAACCATTGGGTCAACGATCCCGCGGCCAACCCCAAGCTCAATATCAGCGATGGACAGGGTGGCGTAAATTCCCAAATACGTATCGCTTCGCCCTGGCAAATCATGCCTGCCCCGCAAGCTGATAACATCAGCCCGGCGGCCATTTCATTTAATCCCGCAAACAGGAACCAGATGGATGTGGTTTCACGGCATTATCTGCGCCTTGAATTTACGGCAGAAACCGGCGCGCTATCTGAAGCGGTTGTGGATGTCCTCCAGCCGGACTCTGCCGTGAAAGCCTATTCGATGCGGAAAGAATCAGATCATCTGGGCAGTTGCGTCTGGGGGACGATTCTTAATGTTCCAACGCCATCGATTCACTATTACTTCACGCTTACCCAAGGCACCGCCACACGTTATGTCGCGGACGGATATTTATATGCTTCTTTGCAGGCCGCCCAACAGCATGCCTACACGGCAGTGATGCGATCAACTGTTGTCACGCCCGGCTGGGCGAAGCGGGCCGTCTGGTACGAGATATTTCCCGAACGCTTTCGCAACGGGAACAAAGCCAATGATCCATCGCCGCATATTCCCTGGCGCTGGCCATGGACCAAGCCGTACCGCCCCGCCGGCGAACATGGCAACTTTTACAGTTATGTATATAACCGCTTCTATGGCGGTGATATACAGGGCATTCAGGACGAACTGCCTTATCTGCGCCGTCTGGGTGTCAATAGTTTGTATCTCACACCGGTGTTTGAATCCCCAAGCATTCATAAATATGATCCTTCCAGTTTTATCCATGTGGACGACGGATTCGGAGTCAAAGGATCTCTGGAAAAGTTGCACGGGGAAAATCCGTTAAATCCCGCAACATGGCAATGGTCGGCATCGGATAAGGTATTTTTACATTTCATAAAAGTAGCGCACCGACAAGGCTTCAAGGTGATTATCGATATTCCGTTCGGTCATTGCGGAAAAAATTTCGGGCCATTTCAGAATGTCTTGAAATATGGCCGCAAGTCGCCCTACGCCAGTTGGTTTCAGATCATCAGTTGGGGTCCGCCCGTGAAGTACAAGGCCTGGGATGGCGTGGACGGGTCCATGCCCATGTTTGCGCTTAGTAAACGCTACGGGCTGGCGAAAGGCGTTCGCAACTATATGTTTGCCGCCACGAAGCGCTGGCTGGCACCCAATGGCAATGTTGCCGATGGCGTCGATGGCATAAGGCTTGATACCGCCCCCGATGTTCCGCATGTGTATTGGATTGCCTGGCGAAAGCTGGTCAAAAAGATCAATCCTAAGGCGGTTATCATTGGAGAAGTCTGGCCGCCGGCCCAAGCGTGGCTCAATAAAGGCAATCAGTTTGACGCGGTGATGAATTATCCGTTCGCGACGATTTGCACCAACTATTTTGCCGACAAACGCGGAAACAATCTGCCCGGAATCGGCCCCAAACGCTTCGGCAACCGATTGATGCAGTTACTGAACTATTATCCGTATCAGGTGGACTTGGATCAGATGAATATTATCGACAGCCAGGACACGGACCGCTTCGTGTCCCGAATTATGAATCCACTGCTGAACTTTGGTGCCAACGACCGACTGCAGACGAATCCCCATTACAACACCGCTGAACCGACCCCCACGGCCTACCGCCGCCTGGAGCAAACCGCCGCCTTTCAAATGAGTTTTGTCGGTGCGCCGTGCATCTGGTACGGCGATGAAGTAGGCATGTGGGGAGCCAGTGACCCAGCGGACCGCTTGCCGATGGTTTGGAAAGACTTGGAACCGTATGACACACCGGGTGTTCGCGTGCATGAGCGGGTACTGCAATTTTATCGTCGGGCCATTGCCATGCGGCGGCAACTCAAGGCGCTACAACTCGGTTTTTATGGTCAGTTATTGGCCTATCCGCGGCGCGATATTTTTGCTTTCTATCGCAGTTTGGGAAAACAGAATGTGTATATCATCATCAACCGCAGTGCTGCCGAGCACACGATCCGCTTGCCGATTTTTAAATCTGACCGCGGACATCACCTCTTAAATTATTTGAACCCACAACACATGCGACTGGAGTATCCGCCAACCGCCGATGGTAAAGGACGGCCGATTTTAACCAAGCGAAAAGCGGGTTATGTGGTAATTGGCAAGACGCTAACGGTACACCTGCGGCCCTGGAGCACGGAAGTACTGGCCCGCTACGTACCGGGAAATATGAATTCGCCATGGTAAGCCGAATCGCGCCGCCTCATCCGGTCGTGAATAGGTTATCCTGAAACTCTGGCCGGGTCGCACTTATACGTTATACTTTACTTTGGAAGGGAAGCATGACTGGGCGTTGCCGCGTGCTTTTGAACTTGGTGGTTGTGCCGTCGGAGATACGATTTACCATGGTTAGATCAATCCGAGATTGCCGGCAAAGCTCTCCGATGTGGAGTCACAAAAAATATTTAACCTCGCACCGGCCAGAAGGAAAAAGGAGGCGGCAACATGCCCGCACGCCCCAGGCTCACTAAGCTAAGCATTCAGGGCTTTAAAAGCATTAAAGCATTGCTTGGGTTCGCCCCGGGACCATTGACTGTATTGATCGGTGCCAATGGTGCCGGAAAGAGCAACTTCATTTCTTTCTTCCGCATGCTTAGCCACGTTGTGTCAGGCAACCTGCAGGGGCACCTTACGCAAACCGGCAAAGCTCACTCTTGGCTCCATGACGGCCCCGCCGTTACGCCTGAAATCCGCGCATCATTTGAAATTCAAGCCGAAAAAGGAATCAACGAATATGAATTTGGTTTGGACTATGCGGCGACAGATCGGCTCTATTTCCAGTATGAACGCTTTCGCTACCTGCCCACTGGGGTCGCCGCAGGGGCACGCGTGGCACTGGGGCAAGGGCACGAAGAGTCACTGCTAAAAGCCCGCGCAGAAAAGCAGGAACCGACGCCAAAGACAATCTACGCCATGTTGCAGAAGTTTGTGGTATATCAATTTCACAATACGTCATTTACCTCCCGAATGCGCCAGTCTTGGAGCGTCGATGATGGCCGCTGGCTTAAGGAGGATGCGGGGAATCTGGCGGCAGTCCTGCATCGGCTGAAAGGGAACGTCAGTTCCGTTGCGTACTACCAACGCATTGTTGATACTCTGCGACAAAGCTTACCTTTTTTTGATGATTTTCAATGGGAGCCGGAAAACGGAAATGTGTTTCTGTCCTGGCGGGAACGGGGCACGGACTGCATTTTTGGTGCGCATCAGGCATCCGACGGAATGCTGCGATTCATGGCCTTGACGACGCTGCTTTTACAACCGGCCGACGCGCTGCCGGATTTGCTGATTCTCGATGAGCCGGAACTCGGCCTGCACCCGCATGCTATTGCGACGATCGCCGGGTTAATCAAGGCGGCATCGCAGAACATTCAGGTAATCGTTGCGACACAATCTGCACAACTGTTAGACGCGTTTGAACCGCAAGATGTGGTGGTTGTGGAACGACACCAGCGAGAATCCACCTTTCACCGCTTGGATCAAGCCGCGCTGCAAGCTTGGCTGGGGCGATACAGCCTTGGCGAACTTTGGGATAAGAATGTGCTTGGCGGGAGGCCGGGATGATACGCCTTAACATCATTGTTGAAGGCGATGCGGAAGAACGCTTTGTCAACGAGGTATTGTCTCCGCATTTCGGAGGATTCGGGATTACGACGTCGGCCAGCAAGGTGGTCACCAGCGGTCGCCGGGGAAATGCGGCGGCACAAGGAGGTGGCCGACGATATGGCCACTGGAAGGACGATCTAATACTACAGCGCGAAATTTGCTCAAGAAAAATGGGTGCCTTGGCCGAAGAGAACATGTAAGGACATGTTTTCAGGAGTGTCATGGTATGGATACCAAGGCCATAGAAGCGTTGGGCCCGT
>JAKATV010000297.1 GCA_021818565.1 Planctomycetota bacterium | reverse complement strand
TTTTCATGGAAGGCGATACTGGCGACGGCACCGGCGGTATACCGGCCGATGCCGGGAAGCTTTAATATATCATCATATTTGCATGGAAAAATGCCGTCATATGTTGATGCGACTATCTGTGCGGCTTGGTGCAGACTTTTGGCCCTGCGGTAATAGCCCAGACCCGCCCAGAGTTTTAATACCTCTTCCAGCGGCGCGGCGGCCAAGGCCTGAATATCAGGAAATTGTTGTAAAAAGCGGGTGTAATAAGGGATGACGGTGGCAACCTGTGTTTGCTGGAGCATCACTTCGGAAAGCCAAATCGCATAGGGATCTGTGGTATTTCGCCAGGGCATGGGCCGTTTGTGCTGGTGGAACCAAATGCCAAGACGTTGCTGAAGATGCTTTCGCAGGGCTGGATTGGAGGCATTAAAACGGGGGGATTTCATGTCAAGGATTCTATCCGCAGCACAATAATCAGCAACGGCGGCGAATCCGGAGATTTATTTTTCCGTTTCAAGGCGAAATTAGAGTTATCCACAGGCTGTTTCCGGTGACCACAACATCTGGTAGAAAAAAAATCTGATCATCGCAAGTCTTGTGGATACAAAGGGTTAGTGATGTGGAAAACCTGTCTGTCAATATTTAGTGATAAAAATGATTGACACCACAAGATATAGTGTTAAAGTAACCCATGTGAGCCTTATTGCTTTCTTAATAATCGCGAATGCGTGGTTATACGGAAATCAGATGGCCGACAATTTTTGGTTGAAATGATTCAGGGGCTGGATTCCTTTCTCTTGAGTTTCAGCCGAGGTTGTGATACACTAACATAAACCTAACCGTTTTTGCGGTTTATTGCAGGCAGGCAACATGGCAATCCTTGCAGATTCTCAAATTGAAGCATCGGTTACGATTCAGCCCTTTGAGAAAGCAATCAAGCGGCCCGGAGCAGTCAGCTACGGGGTTTCCAGTTATGGCTACGATGTCCGGGTGGGGCCTAAATTCAAAATTTTCACCAATGTAAATTCGGAAGTTGTGGACCCCAAGCATTTTTCGCCGCGCAGTTTTGTGGATGTCGATGGCAGTAGAGATGGGTACGTGCTGATTCCGCCCAACAGTTTCGCGTTATGTGAGACCGTGGAGTATTTTGAAATTCCACGGGATATTCTGGCGATCTGTGTGGGCAAAAGCACCTATGCCCGCTGCGGTATTATTGTCAATGTGACGCCGCTGGAGCCGGAATGGAAAGGCCGCGTCACCATTGAAATTTCCAATACCACGCCGCTGCCGGCCAAAATTTATGCCAATGAGGGTATCGCGCAAATTATTTTTCTCCGCGGGGAAAAAGTATGCACTATCAGTTACGCGGACAAACTGGGGAAGTATCAGAATCAACCCGGGCTGACATTGCCTAAAGTTGATTAACCCAATTGGGGATGAATCGAATGGTAATTCATTGGGTTCATTGGATAAACCACGCCGCCGGCCACGGAAAGCCGCGGCTTTCATGGAGTGGCCGGCGACGCCGCAGGATGGGACGTCGCCGGCAAGTTTAATCGCACGGAAGCAGGAGTTTAGGCTATGAAAATCAATCGTCGGTTTACCAAAGCGGGCGTGGACGTTTACTCCACAATCAAATTTGACAAACGCACGAGCAAGATTTCCAATGTGGACGGCTCGGTCGTTTTTGAAATGAAAGATGCGGAAATTCCCGCGGACTGGTCGCAATTGGCCACGGATATCATGGTCAGTAAATACTTCCGCAAAGCCGGCATCCCGCAAACCGATGCCCAGGGCAAACCCGTACTGGATGCCGCAGGCAAGCCGAAACTTGGCCCGGAAACATCCGTGAAACAGGTTGTGCATCGCTTGGCCGGCTGCTGGACCCATTGGGGGCAGGAGTATGGCTATTTTGAATCCAAGCAGGACGCACAAGCGTTTTATGATGAACTGGCCCACATGCTTTTAACGCAGAAAGCCGCTCCCAATTCTCCGCAGTGGTTTAACACCGGCCTGCATTATGCCTATGGCCTGACCGGCCCGTCGCAGGGCCATTGGTACGTGAATCCCAAAACGCATCAACTTGAGCAATCCACCGATGCCTACACGCATCCGCAGCCGCACGCCTGTTTTATTCAGAGCGTCAGCGATGATCTGGTCAATGACGGCGGGATTATGGACCTGTGGGTGCGCGAGGCACGGCTGTTTAAATATGGTTCCGGTACCGGCAGCAATTTTTCCAAACTCCGTGGGGAAAATGAATCCCTTTCCGGCGGCGGGAAATCCTCCGGTCTCATGAGTTTCCTGCGTATTGGCGATCGTGCGGCCGGGGCGATTAAATCCGGCGGTACCACGCGGCGGGCCGCCAAAATGGTGTGCCTGGATCTGGATCACCCGGATATTGAAGAATTTGTCAACTGGAAAGTCCGCGAGGAAATCAAAGTTGCCGCGATGGTCGAAGGCCTCAAGCACCTGCCCAAGGAACAACAGGAATTAGCTAAAAACTTGAAGCTCAAACTGGATTACGATTTTAACGGCGAAGCGTATGCCACCGTTTCCGGGCAGAATTCCAATAATTCCGTGCGCGTGTCAAACAAATTTATTGAGGCGGTGGAAAAAGACGCCGACTGGCAACTCATCCGCCGCACCGATGGCAAAATCCACAAGACGCTCAAAGCTCGTAAACTTTGGCAGGAAGTGGCGTTTGCCGCGTGGCGTTGTGCGGACCCCGGTGTGCAATATGATGACACCATCAACCAATGGCACACCTGCCCCCAAAGTGGCCGCATCAATGCCAGCAATCCGTGCAGCGAGTATATGTTCCTGGATAATACCGCCTGCAACCTGGCGTCCATTAACCTCATGAAATTCTTTGATGCCGCGTCGGGAAAATTTGATATTGCGGGCTTTCAACATGCCTGTCGGCTCTGGACCATTGTCCTGGAAATTTCCGTGCTGATGGCGGCCTACCCCAGCCGGGAAATCGCCCGCTTGAGCTATGAATATCGCACACTGGGACTCGGTTACGCCAACATCGGCACCATGTTGATGGTGGCCGGCATTGCTTATGACAGCCCGGCGGCTCGAGCCATCTGCGGTGCGATCACCGCGTTAATGACCGCTGAATCTTATGCCATTTCCGCGGAAATGGCCCGCGAACACGGCCCTTTCCCCGGCTTTGCCCCCAATCGGGACTCAATGCTGCGAGTGATGCGTAATCATCGCTCTGCCGCTTATGCTTCCGATCAATATGACGCACTATCTGTAAAACCCATGGAAATTGACGCCGCGCAATTCGGCACGCATCCCACGCTTGATCCGGCACTATTGCAGGCCTGCCGCGAAGCCTGGGATCGGGCGGTGACACTGGGCGAAAAGCATGGCTACCGCAACGCTCAAACCACGGTTATTGCACCTACCGGAACCATCGGCCTGCTGATGGATTGCGATACCACGGGCGTGGAACCGGATTTCGCACTGGTCAAGTTTAAGAAGCTTGCCGGCGGAGGCTACTTCAAAATTGCGAACCAATCCATTGAGCCGGCATTGCGGAATCTGGGCTATTCACCTGACCAAATTCATGACATGCTGACGTATGTGTTGGGTACCTTGCGCTTGCAGGGTTCGCCACACATTAATATCGACTCCCTTAAGGCGAAGGGCTTCACGGATGAAGAACTGGCAAAAATAGAGGCCTGTCTGCCTTCTGTTTTCGAGCTGGCCTTCGCCTTTTCTCCCTGGACACTTGGCGAGGCGACCTTAACCCGCCTTGGCTTTACCACCCAGCAGTGGCAGCAGCCTAATTTCAATCTGCTGCGATCGCTGGGCTTTACCAAACGGCAGATTCGCGAAGCCAGCGATGTTATCTGCGGTTCACAAACCATCGAAGGCGCGCCGCATATTAAATCCGAACATCTGTCGGTCTTTGATTGCGCCAATCGCTGTGGTCGTAAAGGCAAACGCTTTATTCACCACATGGGGCACATCCGCATGATGGCCGCGGCCCAGCCGTTTATCAGCGGGGCGATCAGCAAAACCATCAATCTGCCCAATGAAGTGGGAATTGGTGATATCGAAGAAGCGTATCGCGAAAGCTGGCTGTTAAGCCTGAAGGCTGTGGCACTGTACCGTGATGGCTCC
>JAKATV010000186.1 GCA_021818565.1 Planctomycetota bacterium | reverse complement strand
GCTCTTAATGCCGAGAAAGATCATTCCAGCCATTACAATCGACACCCCCAGCAGCGGAATCGGACGGCGCCATGGGCGGCGTTCAAGGCTGCGGTCAAGAAATGGCAACAGGAAAAATACCAGCGCCAGGAGGCCGGACACTGCGACAACCGCAAAAACCACCTCGGGACCTTCCCAGAACTTGAGCCATTCGAACATCGGTAGGTAATACCATTCCGGCCTCGGCAAAAATTGCGTGCTGGCAGGGTTGGCGATCGGGCCAAGTCCAACCGGACGAAAGTAAGCCAGCAGGCCGAGTGCAGCCATCAACAACAGTGCCAGACCCATATCCATCAATACTTGCCGTGGATAAAACGTTTCGGTGGGAAGTTGGGGCGCGATGGGGTCCGCGCGCATCGGCCCGGCGGCACCAGCCTTGCGGAAGAGCGCAATATGAATGCCGATCAGCAGGAATATCATCCCCGGAATCAAAAACACATGCGCGAAATAAAATCGCGATATGGTGAGCGTGCCGATCGTATCACCCCCGCGAATCATGCGGGTCAGCCATCCTCCCACAAGGGGAACTTGGCCCACCAGATTGGTGCCCACCGCGGTGGCATAGTAGGAGTTTTGGTCCCAAGGCAATAAATATCCGGTGAATCCCATCGCTAATACCAGCAGAGAAAGCGCGGCGCCGGAAATCCAGAGCAATTCCCGCCGGCCTTTATAGGAGCCATAGAGGAAGGTCTGCAAAAAATGCAGCAATAGCACCACGATCATGGCGCTGGCCCCATAGGAGTGCAGGCTGCGCAGAAAAGCTCCGGCCGTCACTTGCTTGGTGATATAGGCCACGCTGGTGTGGGCGGATTCAGCCGAAGGCACGTAATATAGCGCCAGGCACAGTCCGGTGATGACTTGTGAGATGAATATAAATAGCAGTCCGGATCCAAATACATAGGCCAGCCGTGCGCCACCCGGAATTGGTTCATCGAGCGATGCCCGCAGCAGTGCGTCCACGCCCGTGCGCCGGTCCAGCCAGCGGAACCATCGCTTGCTTCGTTTCAATGGTTGCGGTTCGGACTTGGGGGATTCATCCACGCGGGGTCCTTAGCTTAATACTTCCCGGTTGGGGACATCTTCACGAAAATACTCAAAGTGCACAATGAGCTCTCCCCCAGCGATTTTGCTGGGCAGTGGGTCCATACCGCGAGGCGGCGGGCCATAGACGTGCTGGCCAGTCGGAGAGAACCTGCCGCCATGGCAGGGGCAAACAAATTCATTTTGTTTCTTATGCCAGGCTAAGTTACAACCAAGATGGGGGCAAATGGCGGAAAGCACCTGCGGCTTACCTTTGGCTCCATGCGTGACAAAGACGGTCTGCTGTGTCACTACTTTTCGCCAGCCATCAAGCTGCGTAACCGTTATCATTTTGCGTATTGGCTGTCGCAAGTTGGTGAATTCCGTCATTTTTCCCACCGAAGACCACCCCTTTTCCCCGGTTATGGCATTAAGCGGGTAAAGGATATACCGCAGTACGGGTATGGCCAGCAGAGTTCCTACTCCGGCCGTGACTAGCCCCAGTAGCACCGCAAAAAAAGATCGTCGGTTGATGATTATGACGTCTTTGCGTGGCCCTTCGTTCGGTTCGGGTTGAGATAGTTCCATGCTTTTTCTACTCCAAAAGCCATAGCGCCAAATAGACTGTGTTGTTGTCGGATGCATTGCGGCCAGCTCCATCATAGTTTCCGAATCCGCCATTGAAAGTCAGGTATCCGGTATAGGCTAGGCTGATGTCAAGATTCTCTGCGGGCCAGTAGCTGAACTGAACGATATAGCCGCTGGTGTTGGGTTTGCCCGAGCGGCTACCTGTCACCGCCGCGGCCGAATAAAGCAGCCGGTCGGCATTGCCGATTGTCGAAAATACCGCGCCGGTGGCGCTATAGCGGTTGGCCCAATGAAAGGTGCTGTCCAAGCGCAGTGAATTCAAATGGTTGCCGGGACGGCTGGCCCCGTCCAGGGCGAATGTCGCCTTCAGATTCGAATTTTCGTGGAGAAAGGCGCCATGCACATCCAGCAAATTAACGCCAATGGGGCGTTCATATTGAAAATCCAAACCAGAATCCATATAGCTGTCTTCCCGGCCGGTAATTACATCCGGGTGTGATTTTAGGTATATCCCTTCAGTGCCCACCTCCAGATAGTTGTTGCCCAGGGTCTGCTGCCATGCCGCGCGCCAGTAGGGCGCCGCACCGCTGATATTGATGGAAGAGTTCATTCCCGTGGGGGGCACAGGTCCGCCAACATGCACGGAGCGGTACAACGTCACATTCGTATAAAAATGGTGGTCCCACATGCTATAGCCGCCAATCCCGGCTACGTCCTGGGCCAGACCACCCAGTAGCAATGGCGACGCGATCGGGCTGACGCCGGCATTGCTGGAGATCCAGGGAAAACCCCAAGCCGAGGTGCTATTCCATAAATCCTCCACGGTGGGATTGTTGTTGAGGGTAATGCCGTAGATCCATTCTTTGCCGGCCAGACTGGCTTGGTTGGCATAACGGATATCAGTATTGTCCATGCTGAAATGATCGCTCTCGCTGGTATAGGTCAACTGCATGAATCCGCCGACATGGGGCGTGATTTCTCCGGCCAGGAACAGGCTCAATTGTTGGGGAAAGCCACTGGTATTGCTTCCGCTGCCTGGTTGACGGGTCTGCTCGGCGGTATCCGAAATCAATACCATGGCGGAAAGCAACAGGGTCTTCGATAACAATAAATCCTGGCTGCTGGTCGTGTTGTTGCCGATTCTCTTCTTGGCCAGCACATAGCCATTCAACTTGAAATTACGTCCAAATGCGGTCAATTCCGGAGGGTTGGTGTGGCAAACATTACAGGCGAGCCCGGTTTGCCGCGAAAAGCTGGGTACGGCATACGCAGAATTGGCCGCGAATATAACGAATAATAATGCTGCGGCATGCAAAAACTTCGGCATGCCTTCAGTGCGGGAAAGCTGGAACTGGTGGCTCTTGAGAATATCGAGGTAATTTATTTTATTGCCAAGGTGCTGACTGCGGCTTAAGCTGCATGATTCATGCATGGTATCTCACCAAAATCGAATACGAGAGAGGTGCTGGAATTTGCCTGCTTAAAAATAATAGGATGCCATTTTCCTTACGGGGTAAGTGTCCTCTTTTGAACACATTCAAGTTGATGGCAATTCGATGCCAGATCAATCTTCAGGAAAACTGGCTTTAATTTGATTCCATAACAATGTTGACTCCTCTCGACCTGGGTAGATTCTGGTTGTAGACAACGACCAAAGTCTTCGGCGGAAAGAAGCCAAACATGATCATTATAAGCGTGGATTTTCATTCAAGTTATCAGTAGATCGCGCTATTGGACCAGAGGACAGAAGAATGGTGCAAATTACGCTTGAACCACACGGACGAGGCAGAAATATTCTATCGCGAACTGCACGGGCAAAATATCAGAGTGTGGGTAGGAATTGAAGCTACGAAACACGCCCATTGGTTCGAACGACTAAGCTAACTACGCTTCGAGTTATGGATCTTGGATCCGGAGCTGATTACACTGGGCGTATTACTTCAATGTTACCGGTACATAGAAGCATAGATGGCGAATAGGAACGCCCAATCCGATGCCGGAACACGCAGACCACATCTTCATTAGCTACGCTTGGGAGGACCGTGTTGTAGCAGACTGGCTTACCCTGCGTCTGACAGTTGCTGGATACCGTGTCTGGTGTGATCGTTTCAAGATTCTTGGTGGCGAACGATTTCCCGAGCACATTGACAATGCGATTAGAGATCGTGCATTCCGTATGGTGGGAATCCTGTCACGGCATTCGCTGCATAAGGCTAATCCAGAAGCTGAACGAACGCTACAACCTATCTGGCTCTGTTGACATGCTAAACCAGCGGAAACGGCCTGAGCCGATACAGATTGAAGGTTAAACCTAGCAAAAAGACTTGCCTGGTTTGGGTCGCGAAACTACGACCTGGTGCACGGCACGTCAGTTTACGTTTTACCGCTGAAAAAACGGATTCGATTAAATTCCGCTGCCGACATTGTCCTTGTGGGAACGCGGTTCGCATCAATGCCCGTATGCCGGAGGCAGGTTGGGAAGA
>JAKATV010000356.1 GCA_021818565.1 Planctomycetota bacterium | reverse complement strand
ATCTCGCTTAACAGGTCCCCCCCCCGGCAGCGGCCCATGACTTTTTTTACCGGGCAGGCAAAATTCAAATCAATAACATCAAAGCCTGATTCGCAAAGAATCCGCGCGGCGGCCGCCATTTCCTCGGCTTCGCTGCCCATAATCTGTCCGGCCACCGGATGATCCGCCTGACAAAGAATTGATCGCTTTTCCCGCCCACGCCCGCCGGCAATAATCACCCGATCCAGCAGCGCCTCGGTTACCGCATACGGACAACCGCGCCGCCGGGCCACCACGCGCATCGCCATATCGCTGTATCCGGCTAAACCCGCCTGCATGGCCGGAATGGCAAGGCGATAAGGACCCACCTGACAATCGCGCGCAATCGCGGGATCCGCAGCTTGTCTTGCCGCGAAGGTCAAGGAATCACCTTGTGTCAACACTCCGGTCATGGCATCCCATAGCTACGAGTTTCCGCACCGTGCGGATTCATTAATGTAACATGGATGCCGTGAAACAAGAATCGCGCCAACTTAGTTTCCCGCCACAGGATTTCCCGCCGATTCCAATTCGCGGCGAACTTTATCGGCCATAAGGCTCTGCCCTTGCTCTCGCAGGCGAGCTTCCAGAAGTTTGCCCACCTGATACCAATTGCTTTCGTGCATAAACGGGTCAGCCATCCGCGGAGGTGCATGAATGCGTGCCCAGGTGACTTCGTAAAGCTTGGTGATGTCGCTGTTGTGTTTCTGCCGCCGCAGCAGTGCGACGGCCTGATGCAACGCATTAAGAATAAAGGGACCCGCGTTGGCGTATTGGGTGATGACATCCATAAGATATCTTCCCGCGCGATTGTAATGTCCCGCCTTACGCCACAGACGCGCCTGCATCATGCGCACCTCGGCCGCAAGATCAAAACGTGTGGGCGCGAAGATTCTAAATGCCCTATTCCATAACTGATTTTGCTGGTTAGGATTTTTCACCGACATAATCATCGGCTGTACCACTGCCATGGCAAAATCAGGATAACGCTGGCCGCATAAGCGCATCAGTGCTCCGGCCCAAAGTGTTTTCTCCGCCAGCGTCAACTTACCCTTGGAGGCCAAATACCCGACAAGCATCCATGATTCCGCATAGCCGTCGCATTGATGCACGGCTCTTTTCAGAAGTGCCAGCTGCGCTGGAACGCTGTTGACCAGCGGTTTGGCTGCGGTGCCAAAAACGTAGGCGGGCAACGGCGGTGGTGAAAAATCTCCGCCGGTCGCGGAAAATGATAAAAGCCGCAGGGCCGCATCCGTCAGTACCACCGCATTCCATCGCTGGTGCTGCGTGGTTCCGATGAATTGCCCGGAAAGAGACATAAACGAATCCGGCTCGCTACGGCGTGTCATGGGATTCTGCACCATGCCCACGACACCTCGATATTCCGAATACCGCCCGACATTAAAATTCCACGCGGCCTGATTGCCCACCTGCTGCAGAAAGCCCACCCACGCATGGCCTACCACGCTGGACATACCCACATCATACGCCGTCGGCACACCGATGGCCTTGCCCACCTGCGAAGCAAAAAAAGCCTGATCCGCGCAGACACCGCCATATCGCAAAATATTCGGCAGGTTGTACCCTTTAATATCCACTTCTTTTTTTGCCCCGTGCAGGTACGTGTTGTAATCATACGGCACCTGAAAAAACACCTGCCCCACCATGGAATCGCCATGGTATTTATTTAACGCCCAGGTCATGCTGGGAATACTGGAGCAGGAATCCACCACATAAATCAGCAACCGCGCCGGGACATTGCGAATACCAAAATACATCGCCCGCTGATAACGCACATAATATTTGAACAACGCCACAGGATCTGGCGAGTGCACCGTGTTTTCATTGATCTGCATGGTCAGCGGCTTGTACAACACCGCGCAAATCGCGGCCGTCAGATTGGGATACGCTACAACCATGGGTCCAAGTTCCCGGCGCATCGCCGCCAGGCGGTGATATACCTGCGCCACATTCTGCTGCCCGGGCCTGTTAAGAAACACCAGCGTGGCCGCCAGTTCATGGTTGGCCAGAAGAAACTTCAGCATGCGCATGCGGTGTTGATGATTGGATATAGAGGATAACTGATCCACCAGCCGCCGGGCAAAATCAGCATGGCGCAGCGTCGGCAGGGCATTGCGCGGCATATAGCCAATGACCTGATCCTCCAGACGTCCCAATTTTTTACGGGCAAGTCCGAATTGACCATTTTCAGCCAGGGCGGCCAAATCTTTTTTGATCTGTTGATCCGTCCATTGACTTAAATTTACTCGCCTAACAGCGGCTTGGGCACGCGCCTTGCCGCCCATAAGCGCGGCGGCTACCGCGGGCTTGCATTGACTTGCCAGCAGCAATCCGGCGCAGCCCAGCACCACAGTCCATATCGGTTTATGAAAGGTCATTGATATTCTCCATGCCATAAAACGGATCCGAGTGTTATCCCTGCCGCGCCTTGAGCTTGCGGCACGAGGCTTCCTCCACACTGCTTGGCACATGAACTTTGTTGCTCCGTCGGTCTGCCTCTCCATAGGATTCTGGCGGAACCGCGCAAGTAACGATGGGCCGTTTCCATACAGCCGACACAGTTTTCATTATAATCATTTTCCATGGCGGCAATAAATGGAAAATTCCTGATAGCGGCCTTACCCGTGCCGGCGGGGCTGATTCTTCTGCCGCTGATTGGCTCCGCGGGCCATGACCCAGCCCATCAGGCATCGGCGGTGGCCGGCTGGATGCTGCTGCTGCTGCTGGTACAAAGTACAAGCGTGATCATCGTAGCCACCCTGTGCCGCGGTTTTCGCGCTTGCTTTCTTGCCGGGATGATATCGGCCGTCGCAGTGCTGATTCCCGAATCAGTGGGATGCGCCGCAGGTCTGATACCCGCGGCTGTTATCGCGCAAACCGGCGCGGTTTTTATCGCATGGGGCCTGCTTTGTGCGGGATTGGCCAAGCAATTAAGTGCATGGGACCCCGGGGCAGGGGTTACGCTGGCCATCACACTGGCCGTCCTGCTGTTTTTTTCACCGGTTGTAGCCACACCACTGCTGGTGCTTTTACAGCACCTGAAGCTGCATTGGCCGTGGCTGGCGGACCTTACCGTCAATGTTTCCCCCGCCCTGTGGATGATCAATGCACTGGCGACGGGGATGCACTACAACTGGTTTATCTGGTTCCACGCACCGGTGATGTATCAACATGTCGTGTTGGGGCAAAATATTCTTATGCCGAAATTATGCCCCTGGTGGCTGGCATGTACCGCGGCAGGCGTTTCCGGCCTGATACTCATGGCGGGCCGATCCAGACGCCGCGCACCGGACATTTCCCGAAAATAATCCCGCGGCACCGCCACTTGTAAAGCACCGGATGATAATCCGGTGGTTAACCCCGTGCCGCCAACCAACCACGGGGTTATCACCACAGTACGCTTTGACGCGTGCCCCCCCCGCGACAAGCTAAAATCGCAACCCAGCCATTACTCCGACAGGCTCCCAGCGCCTATAATGACGGTCGGAAAATATCCGTGTTGGCTAATTTTGGAGTTCGTTGTGGCGAAAAGCTTTAAAGACCTTACCGAGCAGGAAATTCTGGCCCTGGCAATCGGACAGGAGGAAGAAGATGGCCGGATTTATGGCGAATTTGCGCATAATTTAAGCAAGACGTTTCCCGGCACCGCCAAAATGTTTACCGAAATGCAGGCCGAGGAATCGGAACACCGCCATAAATTAATCGACTTGCACCGGGAAAAATTCGGCGAACACATCCCCCTGATCAAGCGCGATGACGTGAAAGGTTTTATTAAGCGCCGCCCGCTTTGGCTGGTAATGAAATCCGGTGTCAATGCCATGCGCCGGCAGGCCGAGATTATGGAGCTGGAAAACACGCGATATTATGAAAAGGCCGCCACGCGCGCTACCGATGCCGCCATCCGACAACTGCTTATTGATCTTGCGGAAGCCGAACGCAAACATGCCACAGTCGCTGAAACTCTCGAGGCGGAGCATGTCCCCGAATCCGTCAAACATGAAGAGGCGGCGGCGGAGCGCCGACTATTCGTATTGCAGATCGTCCAGCCCGGACTTGTGGGACTCATCGACGGTTCGATTTCCACCCTGGCACCC
>JAKATV010000041.1 GCA_021818565.1 Planctomycetota bacterium | reverse complement strand
GACACTTTCAAATTCATTTTGAATCGGAATCCGTCCGGCCAACCACCAGCGCACACCCATAAATAATGCATGCACAAGCACGGCCGCGGTAAAGAATATCAGCGCCGGCTTACGTACGGCCGGCACAGCCCCAACCGCGGCAATCACAAAGAGCGTCAGCGCGATAAAGTAAAGGAACACGCCCACGATGGTGCCGTCAAAAAGTCGGTCGTACCACAATTCCACCAACCGCTTCAGATGCGACGGATACACCGCGGGATTGATCGCCGGTAGAACTTTGGCCAGCGTTTTAATCCCTTCATTAGCCTCTGAAGCACTATTATCCTGCCACCCCTGCCCCAGTGAAATCAAACCCAGAACAATGCTTAGTGATTGCTGCCGGGTGTAACCGGGGACAGGTTTAACGTCGGCATTCATCTTCAACATTTTCCGCACGACCGATCCGGTGTTCGGCAGCAAAGCCAACGGGACCAGCCAATCCTTGGATTTAGCCCCAGGTGCCGGCGGCACAAACTTCATTTCCGAGGAAAGATTTTGAAACGTCTCCAGCGCCCGGCTGACTTCGGCAACACCGGAACTCAGGGCAGCGGTGGAGCTGATTTTTACCAGCAGGTGATGCACATCCGCACGGGCCATAAAATCAGGGCTGACGGTGCCCTGTTGCAAAATACGCTTTGCCTCCGCTTTGGAAACCAACCTTCCCAGTTGTTCGCGAATGGGAACCGTTTCCACAAATATGCAGTTTCGCGTGTCCCATGCCTGCGGGCGGAAAGCCATATCCATAACGGTATAAAGCGGATCTTGCCCATTGATGCTGTCAAACCCGCAGATTGTCTGCACAGTTTCAGCGGCCCAACTGGCGATAGTCTTTACCTGATCATTGTTCTGCACCGCGAGAATACGCAGTGGAGCCAGGTTAATCCCCTTTTTGAAGGCCGTACGATTCTGATGCTGAATTTCCGCGGTACGACGCATAAGCTTCAGGCTGGGAATGGGATTAACCTGCGGCGAACCCGGCCCAATTTCCGGATGACCAGCCGGCATATCCGCGGCAGAACCCTGCTCAATGGGCATGGACGCGCGAGCGTTGATTACCGCCAACGCCGGAATAGCGCCGGCTGTCAGCAAAACCAACAAAGAAACAATGTGCTTAAGCTTCATGAAAACACCTCTTACAAATTCGGGCTATCCGGCCGCCCCGGCCGTGCCAGGGGAGGATTCAGGAGGGCGCTTTTGCGCGGCGGCGAACCGGGCCAACTGCTGCTTTTTTATATTAAGCAAAACGGGCTTAACATAAAAGGCATAACCAATTCCAAAAATAATCATGATCACGCCGACAATCATCGGATATAAGCCGTTGGTATTGCCCACCCCCAGGACGGTAAACGGCGTACCATTGGCCTGCTTTCCAAATCGCGCCTGGAAAAAATGCTGCCCGTCCAGCGTTTCGGGATGGTTCAAATGAATCACGGCCACTTTCGATTGATGGGTTTTCAGATTAGTAAAGCGAACTTTACTGATAAAATCACGGGGAAAGCTGTTGCCGCCGGGGTAAAATAATTCCTTACATGAAAGTAGCGTCAACGCAGCGGGAAGCTTCCATTCCAATGTCGAAAATACAAAACTGACTTTTCCCGCCCCGGGCACGTGCACAGTTGTCGGAGCCAGATCGCCGTGCAGGCCGAATTGCTGAAATGGGATAAATATTTGATTATCCGTCCATTTTCCCCGTGAGACCGCAAGCTGCAATACGCAGTGCCCCATGGTCTGTTCCAACTGCGGCCGCCGCTGGGCTGCGGGAATCAATTCAGGGCGATAAACCACATTGGCCAGTTCCTGCACAGAAATACTGAATGGGATTCCCGCGACTGCGGTCGCCACGGGATGGCCAATGGCGATGGGATATTGGGTTACCGCCCCACCGGCGGCGCGCTGGATAACACTAAGTTTTCCTGATTTATGCTCGACAATCCAGAACTGATATCGCCGGGCATCCTCATAGCGAATATGAATTTGATGATCGATTTTATCGGCAATGAGTTTCCGTTGCCCATGGTCAAAAACAAAATCCACAGTTTTCGTCGGATACCGGAATAGTGCCACGCGCTGAAAATGAAACGGCTTCTTGCCGGGGCGTGCATGATACACATCCACCATATACGCCTGACTCTCGGCCCCCTGATACCCTTTTGACAGCAGGGGCATTTTTATTTCCCGTCGTGGAACAAGTGTGTACGGTGTGCCGGGCAGAGAAATTTTTTCATTGGGTTTAATGACCAGCACCTTGCGGAAATGATCCGCTGGAATACTGACAATTAGCGCGTTATTGCCTTTAAAGCTCGTTGTGATATCACGCAGCCGACGGGCACTGGGGTGATACAGATATTCAATGCCGCAAGGCAGCCCGGAATCCGCCACGCGCAAGCGCGGGGTTTTGGCCAGCAACCATTGGCCGCCGCTGGCCATGCCCGTGGCACTTAAATTAAATTCCAACGCGGGCTTTCGCGCCGGCTGCCCGGGCTGTCGCTGCACGGCCAGCGCTTCCAGGTGCGTATAAGGATAATATCCCACCACGCGTACTTTCAGCCCCTTTAATTGGGGCGAAAGCCGGGCTACCATTTTTGCGGGGGCGGTGACATCCATTGGATGATGATTTTTGCTTGAACGCTCTCTGAACAAAGGCAAAGAAGGCAACGGCAACATGGCGGATTTGCCATTCGCCCCAGCGGCCTGCATAAACAGTGCCCGTTCAGAATTATCATAATAATGATGCACGGTCTGATGCAGGAAAATCCGGACCATGCCCTCTTTCTTCAAGCCAAAATAGAAAAACAGCCCCACCAGCAGCGTGATAATACCGGTATGCACCGTCCATACGCCGAGCTTATAAAGCGTTAAAGGAATTTTCCGCAGCGTTACGGTTATCAGGGTTGTCGCCAGAAGAGCCATGAGTATCACCATGGGCGGGGCGTTAAAAAAGCCCATGGTCGATACATCAAAATAGCTGCGCACACTTGGCAGGCCGGAACCAACGGCGATATAAGCAGTGGTTAAAAAAAGCCACACCAAACCCAGCTTTACGGAACTGAAAAATCGCACCAGCCGCCCGACCGGGCCGTTATAGGCGGCCAGCCGATCAAGCAACCGTCCAACCGCCGCCGGACCGCGACCGATGCGCAAGACGACCCGTTCGGCAAGCCACAAGGGCGGTGCGGCCTTGGGTGCGGTGCCGGGCGGCATAGCGCCGGGAGTTGGTGCATCAAGCGTTTGGGTCATCTTGTTCCTCTACCGCGAGGTCTTAACGCTATTCTATCGCGCAAAACCCGAAAGAGTGGATTGTAGCGAAATGCCGCCCGCAAGTCTTGTGAAATTAATCACAAATCAAAAATTAGGATTTTCACCTAGTGCTCTGTCCAAGTAATCCACATTGCCAAAATATCCCATTCACCGTCGGTTATGCCAATACACAGCCGGACCATAACTACTGCAACGGGGAACGCCGGCCCTGAAAGGCGATCCAAAGCGTATATACGTGCTTATCTGGTCCGAGGTTTGGTGAGAATGTTCGACGACTATTGCATGGCCCGCATCCGTGGCACTGCGGCGATAGATGTGGGCCAGCACACGGGCAACGTGGGAAAAATTCTTATGTTACGCGATTTTTTCATCCGGCGGTTCGCCGATTGGGGCGGTTGGCGGGGTAGCCCGCGCGGTATCCGCACCGGCGTCGAATCGAAGTTGGCGATCCGTCTCGGCCTTTTCCAGCGGAGTTTTATCATTAGGGTGCATGCGCCGCCAGATTTCATCGCGGTCTACGGATACTTCACGCGGAGCCTGAATCGCCAGGCGAACGCTGCCGCGTGACCACTTCACCACTTTTACTTCGATTTTTCCGTCAATAATGATGCTCTGTCCTTCACCACGGCTTAATGCCAGCATTGTCCACCCTTTCGACGCGATTTCCCTATACACCATCAACCACAGCAGGCGGGCAATACATCGCGAGTCCGGCCCATCCATGGCATTGCGGTTCCTTGCAACCATGAAAGTATACCAAACCGCCGAAGATTTTTCCCGTTTCACAGATTTCCTCTGTTAAAGGAGCGGCACTTATGGCGACCGCGTCGGCGGCGCG
>JAKATV010000449.1 GCA_021818565.1 Planctomycetota bacterium | reverse complement strand
ATTGGCTTAATGCGATGAATGCAAACACCATGCCACAGGTTCATGCGAGGCCCCGGCCATCAAGCGGGGCGGAATTCACATTTTTTAAATCCGCATCGCATTGGGGTCTATGCCCTGTTCCTGGCACCAGTCCAGATACGCCTGTGGCACAATTTCGCTGGGCTTTATTTCGCTGCGACCTCCCCAGAAAACATTGGTGTATGAAACCGGAATTCCAACCGAAGCCAAATGCGCATCCATCGCGGCCTTATGCGCCAGGAGCAGATTTTTATCTTTGCCGTGGGCCACGCCCATGATATTAACATTTCCAAATTCTATGCCGCCTTCGCGCCAATAGGCATGCGTCATAATGTGGAACCGCCCCACCTCCCGGCCGGCATCAATTTCCCTGCCATGGGGAACCGCCCAGTGGAATAACGCGTTATATTGCGTGACTTTTTCTCCTGTGGTTAAAGGCTTGACATGTTCCAGAAAGGTTGAAAAGCGGCCAATGACGCCCAGCGCATGCAACTGCTCGGCAACAGTATAAAATTCGTCCAAGCTTACACCCGCCTGAGCGGCACGCGCTTCCCAGATATTCTCAACTAACTCCTCCGGGGAGAACTCACGTTTTAGTGCGGTGAGCACCTGCCATTGCAGATTAGAAAGCTCCACGGTTTTGGTTTCCAGCACTTCGGCGAGAACCTCCGATTTACTGCCTGGCTGCATCCCGCGGCGCCGGACGTGCCCAACGCCCAGCGCAAATAATCTTTTGGCCGGCATAATTTTAAACGCCCCGGCACCAATCGCTTTCATTAAAAAATTACAATGTTTTTCCAGCGAAAAGCCCTGTGGCACTTTCAGCGTAGTCCACAGACGATATTTGGAACCGGTGGTTTCTCCGTCGGTGGAACGAATCACCACATGCCCGGAAAAAGGATCTTTTTCAAAGAGATAATCAAAGCCGGAACTTAAATTGGCCGCAGGTATTTCCCATGCCACCAAGGCCCCGGCCGCCAAATTTGTAGCCAGGAGTGTCTGGCGTACCCGGCGGATCACGCCGGCGCGTAATAGAGCCGCGATACGTTCAATGACCTGTTGAACAGGAATTCCAGAAAGCCTTGCGATTTCATCCAGTGGATTGCGGTGAAAACCCTGAATGCGATCTTCCGACACTGAGAGTATCGCCGCATTGACGGGGTCGCCAAGTTCCAGTGGACACGATTCATGTTGCAGTTGCGTTGTTGTCATAAAAGGTATTTTAGGAGTTTTAAGTCCACAATCAAGCCATCCGGTTCACACACTTAAACCCAAAGGTGGTTCAACTAATACTTCGATCCGTCATGCCGCGTATGAATCATGGGCTTGGCCGCGGAATCAGCGGTCAGATCACCATCCTGGGCTATGCCGATAAATAACTCATGATCCGCGTGATAATTCACACGAGCGCAAAAACGGCAATGTACAAATGCACAAGCTTCAGCCAGAACGATGCCACCGTCCGGCAATTTGTGGTGCATCACATCGGCCAAGGCGGCATCACCGGTTAAGGCCTGGCGGGCATATTTGCGTAACAATCCTTTATCCCCCGCGGAACATATATTGAGGGTAAAAAAGCCCGACTTTTCAATTCTTGCACCCATTTCCCGGTCTTTGTGAATCGCCACGCCGATGCACAGCGGTTCAAAGCTCAACTGCTGGACAAATGACACCAGCATGGCCGATAACTGCGGCCCTTCACCTGTGACAAGAATAAATAGCCCGCTGGGGATCTTACCCACAGCCCTCAAAAGCGGAAGAACTGGTTCAACCGTACTGTCAATAATCACAGATAACTCCGAAATCACAAATCTGCCTGATTATAGTACGTTCCGTCCGGGGTGTCGCGTGTTGCGGGGGTTGGGTTTTCAGGAAATCTTCTCCAGCGCAACAAGCATTCGAAACGCCAGCCAGGGTGCCAGCGGAGAGAGAATATTTTCCAATGCGCGCACTGCGGGTACTGCCCTCATCGGCAGGAGTACGGGTTTGGTAAAGCCGCCGGATAATGGATAGGCAATCATACTGTGAACTTTGCGTTCACGGACGACCAAATTGGGAAATCGGCGGCTAAATTTCGCAGCATAGCGAAAAAACAACAGGGTCGGAATTGCCTGATTAGCATCGAAAGCGCCGCTACCGACAAATGCCGCCGGATCAGCCCCAAACACATCCCCCGGCTCCCGGAAAATCCTGGCCCGCATATTGACCGGCTCGGGGTGCGAAAGCCCATAGAGTACATGGGAAAGGGGAGAAATAAATGGTTCAACCATCACCAGTCGACCACCGGGACTTAAAACGCGCTGTGCTTCGGAAAGAAAAGAGAGGGGATAGGCAATATGGTGCAACACATCCTGCATGACCAGATTATCGACGCTGCCATCCGCAAATGGCAGATGCAACGCATCGGCAGCCAAATCAATACGGCGCGTCGGCACCAGATCCGTGACGATCATTTCCGGGTAGAACGCTTTGAAATGCCCAGTCCCGCCGCCAATTTCCACCACCACGCCGTGGGGCTTTCCGCTGTCCGTTGACCGCCGTACAAACTGTTCCGCCATGGACTGGAAATAACCGTGATACACCATCCGCAGCAATGGGCGATTCTGCCATGCTATCGATCGGGCATCCAGCACCCCCTCTTCGGACCTGGCGGCTGGATTACCTGACGATTGATGCGGCATAAACGCCCTTTAAGTGTTCACGTGGCGTCGGCAGACCGTCCGGATAATCACCGGTCCGAGGTACGCCATAAACGTGGCGCGAATCAGAAATCAGAATCCGACTTTCACATCAAATCCTTCGGCCTTTATTTGCTTTACCAAGCCATGGAGGCTATCGACCGTGCCTTTAATGCGGCGGGTGAGTTGCAGCAGCGAATTGTACAAGCGCGGGTCTTTCACCAGTCGCCCGGCCGTGCCGTGCCCCTGGGCAATCGATTCGGTGATAGAGTTCACATTTTCCACAACGTCTGTGAGCTTAACACTTAACACAATAATTTTCTGGCGGGCAGTTTTGGCAACGCTATCAATATCCGTCGCGGCGGTGCCGGCCTTGGTAATAACACCGTTAAAGCGGCCTACCGTTGAGGACAATTGCTTAAGTACGCCCTTTAATTCACTGGAAGAGACGGCTACATTCGCCAGAATCTCCCGTACCTGTCCGCGCAGTTTTCCGTTACCGACTAAGGAATTGATTGAATTAACTGTGACGTTCAATCGCTGAATTAAAGCACTGATATTATTCATATCTGAAGTATTGGCTTGCAAACCATCGGCCTGCGCTTGGGTTAGCGCGACAGGTTTAAGCAGGGCGTGCAGATCGTCAGCCACGCGATCCAATTTACTGCTAAGCAGATCAAACTGAGATTTTAACGACGAAAAATCCCTGACCACCGACTTAGGAATCAGGCTGGAAGATGCAACATTGGCTCTTATTTGCGCACTGCCATCCATCGGGAGCATTTTAGCAGCAGCTTTTCCCGGCAGATATAGCGACACATACGCAGCCCCGATGGTTTTAGATCCAATTTGCGCCACGGTATTGGCGGGCAAGTGAACCGAACGATAAATTCCGATGATAATGGTTGCCGACTGCATATCAGGTGTTAGTGCCACACTCTGCACGGTTCCCACCGTAACACCGTTAAATGTAACAACATCACCGTATGTCAGGCTATCGGCCGTGGGTGCCAACAACGTAATATCATAAGGAGCATTGGGACCAAAACCCGGAACACGGCCCAGTAAAAAGGCTCCCCAGGTAATCAGGACCAGCGCCCCGATAATGGTCAATCCGACAACCGTATTTCGCAATTTTTCATTCATGCCTGAAATTTATCCTGACGCACACAACGAGAAGATTTTATACGGTTATGGCCCGTATGTCTCGCTACTTGTGCCAATGTTCTGATTTTAATCCCAAGTTAATGGGGCGGTGGAGCCTTGTGATCGCTTTGCGTGCCACGGCTCTTCCGCGCATCGCGCACACGATCCAACAGGCTGCTCCAAGGAATTGCCTGTGCTACATCCATTATGATATTTCGGACTATCGGCTCTGCAACATCTCTAAATCCACGATGGTGCGGCTGGTGTGTCTCGGCTTTTGGATTTGGTGTGGACTCGG